>NZ_JARWLB010000018.1:0-133326 GCF_047445835.1 Rhizobium sp. BR 317
AGACGTCGCCGAGACGTCGCCGACCGGCTGGGCGTATGCCGGCCGACGTTGTACGCTTGGAAGAATGAGTTACTCGGTCAGGAGGTTGCCTCATCGATGAAACGCCGCAAAACCTCTGCGCCGGCACCTGAACGCGAAGAACTCGAGCGTMAGCTTGAGGCCCTCCAACGTGATGTCCGCCAATTGCAGCTTKAACATGATCTGCTGAAGAAGGCCAATGAACTGCTAAAAAAAGGCCTGGGCGTCGATCTGCAACTCCTGAGTAATCGGGAGAAGACACAGCTGGTTGACGCCCTCAAAGATATCTATCGATTGCCAKAGCTGCTCGTGCAGCTKGGGATTGCGCGAAGCTCCTACTTCTACCACCGCGCCCGAGCGAACCTGGAAGACAAGTATGTAACCATCCGTCGCGACCTGACGGAAATCTTTGAAAGCAACCATCGCTGCTACGGCTACCGTCGACTGCAAGCGTCACTGGCCAGGCAGAGTGTGACAATCTCAGAGAAGGTTGTGCAGCGATTGATGAAGCAGGAKAGTTTGGTCGTGGCCAKACCACGGCGACGKCGTTTTGGCTCGTACCTGGGAGAGATCAGTCCTGCGCCTGAGAACCTGATCAACCGCGACTTCAATGCGGAAACACCGAACGAGAAATGGCTCACGGACATCACCGAATTCCAGATTCCAGCCGGTAAAGTGTATCTGTCGCCGATCATAGATTGCTTCGATGGCATGGTGATCAGCTGGTCGATTGGAACACAACCTGATGCGGTGTTAGTCAGTCGGCCGTAAAGTATCAGCAGGTTGTTGATATTCCTGGTATATTGGAGGCTCTCGAATACTCGATATCGCAAGAAAGGTCCGGTTTTCGGTCTGTTTTCTTGCGATTTCAGATTTCGGTTTCGTGATGGGCCGAAGCATGATTCAATCGGCTATCGGCGATGAATCGGAGCCAACAAATGTCGAGACCTGATKAACGGCGCGAGACGGGAGAGCAGGATCTGTTCCGGTCTCGTCTTGATCAGATCATCGACATGCGACACGAGCTTGTCCGGTTGGCGCAGACGATCGACTGGCCGTTTCTGGAGACAAGCTTCGGCGAGGTTTATCGGGATGGAGCAGGTATGCCGCCCTTGCCGACACGGTTGATGGCGGGGCTTTCGATTCTCAAGCATACATTCAACCTGTCGGATGATGCCGTTTGCGCCCGCTATCTCGACAGCCCGTACTTTCAATATTTTTGCGGCGAAGAATTCTTCCGGCACACATTGCCATTCGACCGCTCCTCGCTCACGCGCTGGCGCCAGCGCATGGGTGATGATCGGATAAAGGCGTTGCTGCAGGAGAGCCTGTCGGTGGCGGTCAAGACCGGTGCGATGAAGCCGTCGGACACGCGGCAGGTGATCGTCGATACGACCGTCCAGCCGAAGAACGTCATGTTTCCGACCGATGCGAAGCTCATTCATCGGGCGCGGGAACGGCTCGTGCGGCTCGCCAAAAAGACCGGCCTGGAGCTGCGCCAGACCTATGTGCGGCTGGGCAAATTCGCCCTGATCCAGCATCAACGGTATGCCCATGCCAAACAGTTCAAGCGGGCCGGCAAGGCGCTACGCAAGCTCAAGACCTATCTCGGGCGAACCATCCGCGATATCGAGCGCCAGATTGCCGGCGACGAGCAACTCAAGGCAATCTTCATCTGGCCGCTCTATCAGGCAAAGACGGTTCTGGAGCAAAGGCAGCGTCAACGAGGCCGCAAGATCTTCAGCCTGCATGCCGATGAGGTCGAATGCATCGGCAAGGGCAAGGCGCACAGGCCGTACGAATTCGGCGTCAAGGTCTCGGTGGCAACGACGCTGAACCGTTCGAAAGGCGGTCAGTTCGCTCTCCATGCCATGGCGCTGCCCGGCAATCCCTATGATGGCCACACGATGGCAACCGTCATTCCCGACATGGAAAAGACGATGGGCAATGAGCTCTCCCGTATTCTGGCTGATGCCGGATATCGCGGCCACAACGCGCCTGAGAGCCACAAGCTGCGGGTCTTCACCAGTGGCCAGAAGCGCCGCGTTACACCAGCCATCAAGCGTCTGATGCGACGACGATCCGCCGTCGAGCCCGTCATCGGGCATCTCAAGAACGAACACAGGATGGACCGCAACTATCTCGCCGGACAGCAGGGCGACGCCCTCAATGCCGTTCTGGCTGCTGCCGGCTACAATTTCTCGCTCCTGCTCCGGTGGTTCAGGCTACTTTTGTGCCTGCTCGCAGCCATGCTTCTKGCATCTCTGCCGCGATCCCGGAACATCCCCACCTAAAAACCAGCCTAAACCCATAACCATGCCAACTGTCGACGCCGACAATCATGCGCCGCCACACCAAAATTGGCGTTCTTCACGGGCGACGAATGGTCTTGTGGTGGAGATCATCCTTCCGCCCGTGCGTGACGGCGGCGATGGCCGCCTTTCGGATATTTCCGGCGGCACAGCTTCGACCATCTGACGGGGCAACCCGAAGAAACCATCCCCATGGAGCGGGAGGTCCGCGCCATGCAGAGTGCAGATTTACGCTATACCGCCCAAACAAACATATTTCAGCTCTGTATATTCTTCGGTGCCATGGCGTGAACCTTCGCGGCCCAAACCGGACATTTTCACACCCCCGAAGGGAGCCTCGGCGGTGGAAATCAGGCCGGTGTTGACGCCAACCATCCCGTATTCCAGTGCTTCCGCCACCCGGAATACGCGCGACAAGTCGCGGGCATAGAAATAGGAAGCGAGACCGAACTCGGTGTCATTTGCCTGTTCGATGACGTCACTTTCGTCGCGGAAGCGGAAGAGCGGCGCGACTGGCCCAAAGGTCTCCTCGCGGGCAAGCTGCATGCTGTCATCGACGTTGCGAAGGACGGTCGGCTCAAAGAAGTTGCCGCCAAGAGAATGACGGTTGCCGCCCGAGATGACCTCGGCGCCTTTGGCCACCGCATCGCGAATATGCGTCTCGACCTTGACGACAGCGTTCTGATCGATCAGTGGGCCAAGGACAACACCTTGATCCAGCCCGTTGCCAACTTGCAATTTTTCAACCGCATCGGCGAGCTTGGCCGCAAACGCTTCGTAGACACCCTCCTGGACATACAGTCGGTTGGCGCAAACGCAGGTTTGTCCGTTGTTGCGAAACTTGGCGATGATCGCTCCGTCGACCGCAGCGTCGATATCCGCGTCGTCAAACACGATGAATGGGGCATTGCCGCCAAGCTCGAGACCGAGCCTCTTAATCGTCGGCGCGCATTGCCGATAAAGCAGTTCGCCCGTGCGCGTCGAACCGGTGAAGGTCAAAACCCTGATGGCCGGGCTTGCAGTCAACGCGCCGCCAATTGCCGCGGCATCTCCGGTCACGATATTGAGAAGGCCTGGCGGCAAGCCCGCGCGCTCCGCAAGGACGGCAAGCGCGATTGCGGAAAAAGGCGTCTGCGGCGCCGGCTTGAGAACKACCGCGCAGCCGGCGGCAAGTGCTGGGCCGACCTTGCGGGTCACCATGGCATTCGGAAAGTTCCAAGGCGTGATGGCTGCGACAACGCCTGCAGGCTGGCGGAGGACAAGAATCCTCTTGTCCTGCTGATGGCCTGGTATGGTCTCGCCGTTGATGCGTCTCGCCTCTTCGGCGAACCATTCGATGAAGCTCGCACCATAGGCAATTTCCCCCTTGGCCTCGGCCAAAGGCTTTCCCTGCTCCAGCGTCAGGATCATCCCCAGATCATCGATATTTTCGATCATCAGGCGGTGCCACGCCTTCAATATGGTAGCCCGCTCCCCCGCGGTCTTCTTTGCCCAGAGCTTTTGGGCAATGACTGCAGCGCGGATTGCGGCTTCGGTTTCCGCAGCCCCCAGATCCGGAACTACGCCCAATGCGTCGCCCGTGGCCGGATTGCGGATCGTCGTCGCCTGATGATGATCCTTCGCTTCGATCCAATTGCCCGCGACCGGACACGCCTGACGAAATAGTGAAACATCATTAAGCTTCATGGGACGACTTTCAGCAAAATACGTGAGCAGCATCCGGATCGAAATCCAGATGCACTTGTTCGCCGCGGCTGAGCCCGGTGATGGCCTCATGCCCGAAGGGAAGACGCACGGCCAATGCCTCGCCGGCGGCGGTCTCGGTGGCAACGTGAACGTTGTTGCCGAGGAAAGTTATATCGCTGACAGTTGCCGCAAGGCTGCCCTTCTGCACCTGGTTTCGCGACAGTCGAATGCGTTCGGGCCTCAGCATCAAAGCTCCCCTTTTTCCAGAGATGGCCTTGCCATGCACCGGGATCCTGAAGACGGCGTCACCGCCCAGCGAGATCGTCGCGTGTCCATCCGTCGATGACAGCAGATCGCAGGAGATAAAATCGCTGTCGCCGATGAATTCGGCAACAAAGCGCGTGCGTGGATTGGCATAAAGTTCCGGCCCTGTTCCGATCTGGTCGATGACGCCCTTGGAGAAGACCGCAATGCGATCGGAAAGACGCAGCGCTTCCTCCTGATCGTGCGTGACGTAGAGGATCGTCACCTCGGTCTGCTGATGGATCCGGCGGATCTCGTGCTGAATTTCCTCGCGAAGCTTCTTGTCGAGCGCAGAAAGCGGCTCGTCCATCAAGAGCACCGGCGGATCGTAAGCGAGTGCCCTGGCGAGTGCCACGCGCTGCTGCTGGCCGCCCGACATTTGCGCCGGCTTGCGATCCTCGAAGCCCTCAAGCCTAACGAGCCGCAGCATTTCCTTCACCTTGCTGTCGACTTCCGCCTTGGACTTGCGCCGTACCTTGAGCGGAAAAGCGATGTTTTCGCCAACCGTCAAATGCGGAAACAAGGTGTACCGCTGGAAGACCATGCCGATGTTGCGCTTATGCGACGGGGTCGAAAGCAGCGTTTCTCCGTTGAGGAGTATGTCGCCCTTCGTCGGGTTTTCGAAGCCGGCCAAGATGTAGAGCGTCGTGCTCTTGCCCGAACCGGACGGTCCGAGAAAGGTCAGGAACTCGCCACGCTGGACCTCGAGATTGACATCTTGCACTGCGACGACAGGACCGTATTCCTTGCGGATGCCTCTGATCTGTAGGAAAGATTCGTTCATGATTTCAGTACCTTGCGTGCGATCGCGACAAGCGCCATCAAAGTGATCGTCAAGAGGATGAGAAGGGACGATGCCGCAGCGATGACCGGCGTCAGATCTTGCCTGAGGGTGGACCATACCTTCACCGGCAACGTCTGCAGCGTGGGGCTCGCCATGAAGATCGCCACCACCACTTCGTCCCAGGATGTCAGGAACGAGAAGACGGCGGCCGAAAACAGTCCATGGCTGATGGCTGGCAGGGTCACCCTGATCTTCGCTTCAAGAGGCGACGCGCCGCAAAGCACCGCTGCATCCTCAATGGATTTGTCGAAGCCTTCGAGCGCATTCGAAATGGAAAGGATGGAGAAGGGCAATGCCAAAACGAGATGCGAAATGACAAAGCCGATCATGGTTCCGCCGAGGCCCATCCTCAGGAAGAAGGCATAGAGAGCAACGGCGAGGACGACGACTGGCAGGATCATCGGCGTCAGGAAAAGCGCCTTCAACGCGTCACGGAACATGAAGGTTCCGCGCACCAGACCGAATGAGGTTACCAGCCCAAGCAACACGGAAAGAACCGTGACGATCGAGGCGATCTTGAAGCTCGTCCAGGCGGATGCCAGCCATTGCGGATCGGCGAAGAGCTGGCTGTACCATTGCAGCGTCCAGCCCGGAGGCGGAAAGATCAGCCATTGCGAAGATCCGAAGGAAAGCGCGGCGATGAAGAGGATCGGCAGCAGCAGGAAAGCAGCCGTCAGGACGGTCACCCCCACAAGCACATATTTCCACCAGCCGAGACGATCGAAATTGAGCAGCATGTCAGCGTCCTCCCGTGTTCTGCACGCCGAACAGCCGTAGCTGGACCGCATAGAGCGAAAGCGTGACGACGAGGAGAACCAGGGCTGCGGCCCCGCCCATTCCCCAATTGACCAGCGACTGCACGAACTGGGCGATGAGTTCGGCCAACATCATGTTCGCCGTTCCACCGAGAAGCGACGGGGTAACGTAGTAGCCAAGCGACATGACGAAGACCATCAACGCACCGGCAACCATGCCTCTCGCCGCCAGAGGCAGAAGAACGCGGATAAGGCTTTGCCAGCGGTTCGCTCCGCAAAGTGCGGCCGCCTGCAGAATGGCCGGGTCAATCTTCTTGATAACGCCGTAGAGCGGCAGGATGATGAATGGCAGCATGATATAGGTCATGCCGATCGTCACACCGGTCAGATTGTTGACGAGCGGCAGAGGCTGGTTGATCAGCCCCATTCCCATCAGCATCTTGTTGATCAGTCCGGTGCGCTGAAGCAGGACCATCCAGGCGTAGGTTCGGGCCAGCAGATTGGTCCACATCGACAGCAGCAAGACCGCGAAAATCAAAGAAGCCAGTCTTGTGGGCATGATTGCCAGCGTCCAGGCGACCGGAAAGCCGATCAGCAGCGAAATCGCGGTGACCAGGCCGGAGACAATGAAGGTGTTGGCGAATATCTTCAGATAAGTCGCCGAACCTATCAATTCGGCATAGTTGCCGAAGCCGGCCACCGGTTCCAACACGCTTCGTAACAGGAGCGCGACGACCGGGACAATGAAGAATATCCCGACGAAAAGCAGCGCCGGCATGATTTCGCCGAAGCCCGTAGGCCTTGCGGCCTTGGATGTAGTCGCAGTTTCACTGGCGACGTCAATATAGGTCGACATGGCAATCCTTTCCCGCCGTAGGATCAGACAACGGCGCCAGCTCCGAGGAAGATTTAGAACCTGCGCCACACCGCGAGCAGAACGACGCTCGCGGTGCTGCCTCGGAGTTTCTTCAGCTTATTTGGCCTGCCAAGCATACCACCGCTTGCCGATGGCATCGCGATTTTCGGCCCAATAAGCCATGCTGGCATTGACCTGGCTTGCGGTCTGCTGGTCCGGCAAGGTCTTGGCCGTTGCCGGGTCCATCAACTTGGCCGAGTCGATGTTGATCGGTGCGTAACCAGTCGTCTTCGCCAGATCAGCCTGGGGCTGTGCCGACGTCGCAAGGGCAATGAACTTCATCGCGGTTTCAGAGTTCGGTGCACCCTTCGGTACGACGAGCGAATCGGCCGCCGTGATGTTCTGCTCCCAGGAGGTTTCCGTCTTGACGCCGCTGGCGGCGAGCGCGGTCATGCGGCCATTCCACAGGCTGCCGAAGGGAGCCTCGGCGGATGCGAGAAGCTGCTGCGACTGAGCGCCGCTGGACCACCAGATGATATCGGATTTGATCGTATCCAGCTTCTTGAAAGCCCGATCGAGATCAAGCGGGTAGAGCTTGTCGGCGGGAACGCCGTCAGCCAGCAGAGCCGCTTCGATCACGCCCGGCGCCGACCACTTGTAGAAAGTGCGCTTGCCAGGAAATTTCGTCGTGTCGAAGAGATCGGCCCAAGTCTTCGGGCAGGCTTTCACGGCGTCGGCATTGCAGCCGATCACGAAGGAATAGTAGAAGCTGCCGACCGAATAGTCCGTGACGAAACGGGGATCGAGCTTGGACTTGTCGATGACAGAGAAATCAAGCTTTTCCAGCAGCCCGTCCTTGCCAGCCTGTGCGGCGTAGTCGCCTTCGACGTCGACGACATCCCAACTGACTTGGCCCGCTTCGACCATGGCTTTCAGCTTGCCGTAATCGGTGGGTCCGTCCTGTGCGATGACGATGCCGGTCTTATCCGTGAACGGATTGGCCCAGGCGACCTTCTGCGCGTCCTGCGTCGTTCCTCCCCAGCTCGTGAAGACGAGCGTATCGGCCTTTGCAATCCCGGACACAGCCATTATTGCGGCGAAAGCCGCCAGTGCAATTGTTCTTTTCATGTTCCCTTGTCCTTGTATTGTTGTCTTACAGGCATGCTTTATGCGGCTGGCGCACTCTTCCCGAGAGGAGAGAAATTCGCCGGCTTCATAATCTTGTTCTCGGCCAGTTCGATCAGGTCGCGTATCTTTGGCAGGAAAGCCTGCCATTGCGGATCGGACGCCAAGCTCTGGCGCCTTTCCTCGCGATCATCGAGGCTCGCATAGGCCCAGATATGAACGATCTCGTTGATGGTCCCGATCTCCGAATAAAAGTAGCCGACCAGATTGCCGAGATGCGCTTTCTGAATKGCGATCCCTTCGTCCTCGACGACCTTCAGATATTGCGGGATCGCACCGTTCTTCAGCCGATAGGTCCGGATTTCATAGAACATCGGCATCACCTCATGACKAAAGGATCTGGGATCGGATCGTCCGACGTCCTAAGCCAGATCGTCTTCGTGCGGGTGTAATCGAGCGCCGCGGCCAAGCCACCTTCCCGGCCGTGGCCGGAAAGGCCGAAGCCGCCAAAGGGGGCGATCGGCGATACGGCACGATAGGTATTGACCCAGACGATACCGGCGCGGATGCCTTTCATCAGGCGGTGGGCGCGGGTGAGATTCTGGGTGAAGACACCGGACGCAAGGCCGTAGCGGGTATCATTGGCAAGCCCCAACGCTTCGGCTTCGGTGTCGAACGCGACGACGGACAACACAGGACCGAAGAACTCCTCGGCAAGCGAAGGCGATGCAACGCCATCGCAGTCAAGAATCGTCGGCGGGAAGTAGAAGCCCTCACCGTCCGGCGTCTGTCCACCCGTGACGATGCGGGCGCCGCTTTGAACGGATTTGTCGATGAGTGCGGCAACGTGATCCTGTTGGCGCTTCGTCGCAAGCGGACCGACCTCGGTCGCCATATCCAAGGGCGTACCGACACGGATGGCCTCGGCCTTGTCCTTCAAAAGGTTCAGGAACCTGTCCTTGATGCTCCGTTCCACGATCAACCGCGAACCGGCGACGCAGCTTTGTCCGGTCGCGGCGAAGATCCCCGCGACCTGGGCATTGGCGGCGCTTTCGAGGTCGGCGTCGGCAAAGACGATGAAGGGCGACTTGCCGCCAAGCTCCAGCGATGTCGAGGCAAGGTTTTCGGCCGAATTTCGAACGATGTGGCGCGCCGTTTCAGGCCCGCCGGTGAAGGCGACATGTGCGACCTTCGGATGCCGGCTAAGGGCTGCGCCGCACGATGCGCCGAAACCGGTGATGATGTTGACGACACCAGCCGGAAAGCCTGCTTCATGAATGAGGCGAGCGAATTCCAGAAGCGGCGCCGGTCCATCTTCGGACGCCTTGACGACCATCGTGCAGCCAGCGGCCAGCGCCGGACCGATCTTGACGGCGGAGAGGAACAACTGGCTGTTCCAGGGCACGACCATCGCCACGACGCCGATCGGCTCACGCCGCAGCCAGACGTCCATGTCCTGCTTGTCGATCGGGAGATAGGACCCTTCGATCTTGTCGGCGATACCGGCGTAATAACGATAGTAGTCGGCAACATAGGCGATCTGCGCTGACGTCTCGCGGATGATCTTGCCGGTGTCGCGCGTCTCCAGTTCGGCGAGCTTCTGGGCATTGGCGGCCACCAGATCGGCAAGCTTATACAGGAGCTTGCCGCGTTGCGTGGCGGTCATTTTCGACCAGGGGCCGTCATAGAGCGCCATTTCGGCCGCATTGACCGCGCGATCGACATCGCCTTCGCGCGCTTCCGGCATATCCGCCCAGTTCTTGCCGGTGGCGGGATCGATGCTCTGATATCGGGCTTCTCCGTCGAGAAATTCGCCATCGATGTAACACTGGAAACGCTGCATGGGGTTCACTCCGCAAATGCCGGCATGACCTCGGCGATAAAGCGCTCGAGTGACGCTTTCTTCCGCTCGAAGGACATGCCCGTATCGATCCAGAAGGAATATTCGTCGTAGCCCATGGCTTCATAGGCCTTGAGCCGGGCAATGACGGTCTCGGCATTGCCGACGACGTTGTTGCTGCGCATGACCGCATCCGAAAGCATCGCGTTCGCGCCGATCTCCTCTTCGGGTATCCGCTCGATCAAACCCTGCTTGACGGGCTTCTCGTTCTTGAACCAGGCGAAGAAGTAGTTGTAATAGACGCTCAGTTCGTGGGCCGCCTGCGTTATGTCCGCCTCTGTCGAGCCGACATAGGTATGGCGCAGCAGCATGATCTTGGGTCGGTCGATATCCGGATTCTTGGCGCAGGCATCGTTGAAGCGGCCCATCAGCGCCACGACTTCCTCATCGCCCTGCCAAAGCGGCGTCACCTGAACATTGCAGCCATTGGCGACGGCGAACTCATGCGAATTCGGATCGCGCGCAGCCACCCAGATCGGTGGGTTCGGCTGTTGCAGAGGCTTCGGCGCCGAAGTGGTCGACGGGAATTTATAATATTCCCCGTCATGGGCATAATCGCCTTCCCATATGCCTTTGACTGCCGGAATGAGCTCGCGCATCCGCTGGCCTGCACCCCAGGCGTCGAGACCCGGCAGCAGCCGCTCGTATTCGAAGGAGTAAGCGCCGCGCGCAATACCGATATCGAGCCTTCCATCACAGATGATATCGGTCATAGCCGCTTCGCCGGCGAGCTTGATCGGATGCCAGAAGGGCGCGATCACCGTCCCCGTGCCGAGCCTTGCCCGCGATGTGCGGCGCGCCAGATCGGCGATGGTCACGAAAGGATTGGGCGCAATGGTGAAATCCATGCCGTGATGCTCGCCCGTCCAAATGGCATGCATGCCACCCTTGTCGGCGATCTCGCAGAGAGCGACGAATTCCTCATAGAGGCTCTTGTGGCTCTGGCTGGCGTCGAGGCGCTCCATGTGAACGAAAAGAGAGAATTTCATGGCTGTGCCGCCTTTGTTGGAACCGAACGGACCGTGCCGACGGTCTCGTCGCCGAAATAAACGCCAAAATTGCCGAGCTGGCTCTCCACAGCGAAGCGCGCAACGATGTCGGCGGTCGAACTTGTTTTGAAATGGGTCTTGGCCAACGTATCTGGCTTCAGGAACCTGCCATTACGCGGCTCGCCCTCCGAGGCGAAGGCACGATAGACGATGTGCTGCTTTCCGTCGCTCTTGCCCTCGTAGACCGAGTAGAGGAAGCCGATCGTCACCGAAAGACCGGTGAGTTCCTCCAGATAGTCCCGAAGAATGTCAGCGGGGCTTCCGTCCTTGCCGTCACAGGTCGGCAGTGAAAAGACATCATCGCCGACAAGAAGAACCTCGCCGTGACGTTCCAGAACGGCTCCGAGTTCGATATTGCCTTCCGCTGCGGCCGAAACGGCCTTGCTGGCGAGGATCGGTGTGAAATAGCCGCCGCGGGCATAACCCAATCCGTTCAGCCCACTGTTTTCGAAGGCTTCGATGCGCCCCATCAGGATGACGTGGTCGCCGGCTTCGACCAGCTTTTCAGTCGCGCATTCGAACCACGCCGAGACATTCCCCAGGATGGGGCATCCGGCGGCGCCTACTTGCCAGTCCACCGCGGCGAACCGGTCTTCGACGGGCCGCGCAAAGGTGTTCGAAACATCCTTCTGGCCTTCCGACAGAACGTTGACGGCGAAATGCCTCGCACCCGTCATGGTCGCGTAGTTGCGGGAGGTCTTGGCCAGGCAGACAAGCAGAAGAGGCGGATCGAGCGACACCGACGTAAACGAATTTGCCGTAAAGCCGATCGGCTTTCCGTCGGCATCTTGGGCCGTCACGACCGTTACCCCTGTCGCAAATGCGCCGAAGGCATCGCGCAGCGCTCTTGGGTCCGCTTGCTGTAGCGTCATTTCACATCCTCCCCTTCGCAAAGCCATTCGGCGAGCAGCGCATTTACGATGTCGGGGGCCGTCAGATTGACCATGTGACGATGGCCCTCGACGATCCGCACCCAACCATTGGGCGCAAGAGCCGCCATTTGGGTCGCCATCAGCGGCGTTGAATTGGGATCATCCGATCCCGTCAGAAACAGCGCCGGGCCTGCCACATCCTTCCAGTGATCCGCATAGGTCTCGTCTCCTTCGGCAAATGCCGAATAAGCAACGGCATATCCCTCCGGATCGACGAGGTTCAGCCAGTTGCGCGTCAGATCGCGTGCAACGACGCTATCCGGATCGTCGCCGAACCATCGAAGCAACGGGCCTTCCTTGTCCACACCCGTCAGCGGAATGGCAGCAGCGCGCGCCAGCACCGCCGCTTTTGCCGCCGGGTCTCGCCGATAGACGCCATTGAGATACGCCACCCGCTTGATACGGCTGCCGAACGTTGCCGCCGCACCTCCGGATACCAGAGCACCCATCGAGTGGCCGGCGACATTTGCGGTCTCGACCGCCATTTCGTCCAGGAATTGCCCGAACCAGGCGACGAACTCCTCAAGGCGGCTTCCGACCGGCAGGCGGGCAGTTTCGCCATGCCCGGGCATGTCGACGGCGATCACACGATGGCTCGCAGACAGGGCGAGAATCTGCGGCGCCCAGGCTTCGAGCCGCATGCCGACACCGTGAATCAGGACAAGCGGCTCACCGTTGCCGGCTTCGTGATAGGCCGTTCCACCTGCAGTCTTGTTCCTTGCAAAGACCCAGTTGGTCTTTGCGGAAGCACCCGGCGTAGTTGATCCAACGGTCAGCATGTCAGCGCCCAGCTTTTTTCAAACGCCGGCAGGGTTGGCGACGTCTTGGCCCAGATCCTTGAGATCCTGGTAGCGATCGCCAATGCGATGATGGGGACGCCCACCGATGGATGCGCCAAGCGCCACGACAATTTCGTCGGCTGCGGGTGCGTCCGGGATCGCAGTCTGGATTGTCAGATAATGCGAGCGGCGCCCTTCATCGTTCTTGTCCATCAGCGGGATCATGATCGGCGCATTGGCAGGGCCGCGCGTGTTGCAGAAGGCGAGGTAGGATTTCGCGCCAACCGCATGGCGATAGTGATTGCCGAAGCGAAGCGTGTGGATCAGCGCCGAGGCATGCTCGAGCTCGCCGTCCAGGCCGACCACTGCGCATTTTCCATACGCTTCGACCGCATCGCCGGAGCCAACGGCTTCGATGAGCATCTTTGTCAGCAGCTCGCCGAGGATCGGAGCGACCGCGTGAATTTCGGGCTTCAGGTCTTCGACGAAGCCGCGTCCCGCCCAAGGATTCTTCACGACGGCGTAGGCGGTAAACAGCTTCAGCGGAACCTGCGCAGCCTTGCCACCCTCGATGAGCGTCGTCTCGATCTGCAGCCCGGTTTTGCGAATTTGAATGGTCATCGAACACCTCAGGTTTGTCGTTGTATATTATGGTATGCCATAATATGAAAGTGTCAAGCCTATTCCTTCTTACCGCGAAGATTCAAAAGTGAATCTCTAAAATACGCCGTAAAATCAATAAATTGCCTGCTGCGTCACGGAGCTGCCAGAGGCGAACCTCTGTCAGATCACGAAGACTTCAACATCGATGCAAGGCACTTCGAACGGATATCGGCCAGCCAGATCTCTCCGAGCGCGGGCGTCAGACGCGGCGCCGGCTATGCCTGCTCAGGTATCCCTGGATGCGGGTGGGCGTTGGGAGGCACGGCAATGCATTTCATACGATGCTCCACCTTATTACTTAATATGGCATACCATCACATTGAGCAAAGTTAGGTGTCAAGCTTGCAATATTGCTTTGCCGCCTTTTGCGGAGTCGCGAGCGCGCCCGCGAGCAAACCCGCGTGCCGAAACAGATCGAAAGAGAAGGTCGAAAGATGTTTCCAGTTGCTCCGGCTGTAAGCAGGGAGCATTCACCGCTTTATTCGGCGGATTCCTTTGCGGATAGAACCGCTTCCGCAATGGCGCTGGCGGCGGCAACGTGGTCCATGGCAGCCTGATAGGCTCCCTCCCCGTCACCATTGCGGATCGCTTCAACGATCTTCGCCATTTGGCGCGGGCCTTCGATGTCGCGGTTCTTCGTCTTGATCGTCATCGACCGCAGATGGTTTATGCGCACTGTGAGGAGGTTCACGACGCCCCAGGCGACATGTCGGTCGACCATCGTGAACAGCGTTTGGTAGAAAGCAGATGTGTGCGCGAGCACTCCGGGCATGTCCTTGTTGCGGTAGCTATCTCGGATTCCCTGCAGTGATGTTTCCAGCGCCGCGACAATCTCGGGACTTCTGCGCTGTGCGCACAACCGCGCTGCCATGCCCTCAAGCACACCGCGGATTTCGTAGATCTGCTTAGCCTCGTCGAGATCGAGCTGGGCGACAATCGGGCCCTTGTTTGGCAGGTTGGCAACCAGCCCTTCCGATTCCAGATGCCGCAGAACTTCGCGCACGATCGTCCGGCTCACGCCGAGCTGAGCACACATGTCGCGCTCGACAAGCCTATCTCCCGGGCGAAAATATCCATTCACGATGGCTTCGCGAACCTTATCGAGCGCGAGTTCTCGCAACGTCTTTGCGGGACGCTCCACCCTGATCGCTGCGTCCTTTAGGGCACCGCTCATTCCTGCACCTCAACATTGGACGTGTTTCGCAAGCTCGACTTCCGTTCGACATCGACTTTAGTAGAATCGTATTATGGCGTACCACACACTATCGGCCATTGGCAATTGAGCCGTCACAAACATGTAACCATCGCCCGCGGTAACGCCGGCACCGCCGATAGATGGCGGACGCGTTGTTATATTCTGCCGGACCACGCCACCTCTATCGAGCCGCATCGGCCGGTCAAATTGCGCAGCGCGTAGCCGATTCGCGCAAGATTTAACCTCGAAGGCAGCGTCGCGCCGCAGCCGTTAATAATGGTTTACGATTTCGGGCCTTAAAATTGAAAGGCAGCGCATAGCGGACATGATGTCTCCTGCCGTCCCCCAAGGCAATGATCCGTCAATCCTAGTTTGCGTATCCCTTTATGTCCCCCGATTTGACGCCCCGCCACTTCCGTGCCCAAACATCTTCCGTGATCGCGATAACGGTGTGCTTTATCGCCGTTGCGTTGGTATTGACCGGCCTCGTGTTCCATGTGGTTGCGACGATGACGCGGTCGGCGAACGAAATCGACGATGCGCGGGCAGACCGCGCCGCCCATGCCGCGGTCGTTTCGTTCATGGCCAAGCTGGGCGCCACAATCAAGGACAATGCAGTCTGGGATGATGCCTATAAGGCCATCGGCACACCTGCCGCCGCTGATTGGGCTTATGATAACTGGGGCAAGACCAGCGCGGATTATTCCCTCTATGATGGTGCCGTCGTCACGGGCCCCGATGGCAAAGCAGTTTCCGCCTATTTGAAGGGCAAGCCGTTTCAGCCGCGCGACTATTTCGGAGAGGCCTTCGACCACCAGATTGAAGCTGCCGTAAACCCGCAGCCGGCACCCCTGCTCAATTTCTTCAAGACCAAGACGGGAATCCTGCTTGTGGCATCACAAGCAATCCAACCTTTCGACGCGAGCGGCGGGCTCCCGAAGCTTAGCGTTTTGACCTTTTTCAAGGAGTTGACGCCGGAAGTCGTCGATGCGCTCTCGGATGAGCATGAGCTCGACGGCCTGCGGCTCCAAGGGGCGCCTGAACCGGACGAGCTGAATACGCCGATCAAGGATATGAGCGGTGTGATCATCGGCTATCTCGTCTGGCCAAGCAAAGCCCCGGGAAATGCCATTTTTGATGGGGTCCGCCCGTATGTGGCGGCCGCAGCCAGCATCCTCGTCCTCTTCTTGGCGGCCGTCTTGCTTGCAGGTGCGTCCGAGGCCGGGCGTCTGCGCCGTTTGACGGAAGCGGCCAAATTCGAAGCAAGTCATGACAGTTTGAGCGGCCTGCTCAATAGACACGGCGTTCTTGAGCTGCTGGATCGATTGGATGGCACCAACTCCGCGGTATCGCTCTATATGATCGATCTCGACGGTTTCAAGGCCGTCAACGATGCGTGGGGACATGCGGTCGGAGACCAATTGATCCGAATCGTCGCAAAGGCACTGCGAGGCTGTCATCCCGAGATCCAGGCCTCGGCAAGACTAGGTGGTGACGAGTTCGCATTGGTGCAATTCGGCTCTGCTCCACATAGCGATATCGAGGAATCCATCCTCAAACTTTTTCTCAATCCCTTCAAGATTGGCGGACGAACGATCGAGGTGGGGACGAGCATTGGCGTAGCGCATCGCGTCGGCAATATCGCGCCCCTTGAGCTACTTCGCAGAGCCGACATGGCTCTTTACCGCGCCAAAGAAAATGGCAAGGGCCAGGCCGTTACCTATGATCTCGAGCTGGATCGCGAGCGCCAGCGTATCGGCGAACTGGAAAGCGAGCTGAGAAGTGCCATCAACAACGGTACGATCCAACCGGTTTTCCAGCCCCTGGTGTCGGCATCCACAGGTGCCATCATCGGTCTTGAAGCTCTGGCACGCTGGCGGAGCGCGAGTGGAAGTATCAGCCCGGAAGTTTTTATTCCGCTTGCCGAGAAGTCTGGTCTTATCGATGCATTGGGCGTTCATATGCTGCGGGCGTCGATCCATCATGCGAAGCACTGGCCGGACATGGCGCTTTCGGTCAACGTCTCGCCCGTCCAGCTCTGCAATCCGGACTTTGCCGCGCAAGTCATGGCAGTCCTCGAGGAATCCGCTTTCGATCCAACCCGCTTGATGCTGGAAATAACCGAAGGGGTCCTGATGACCAATCCGGACCAGGCACGCCGTTCGATCGATATGCTCAGGCGCATCGGCATCAAATTCGCGCTTGATGACTTTGGCTGCGGCTACGCAAGCATCGGCGCCTTGCGGCAGTTTGGGTTCGATCGCATGAAGATCGACCGGTCGCTGGTATTGGGCCTCGAAGAGAACGCCAACGGGATCGATATTCTGCGTGCCACGGTCGCTTTGGCAACGGCCCTTGAAATTCCGGTGACCGCCGAAGGGATCGAGAACCCCCGCCAGGCGGAAATACTGCGTGCCTCCGGCTGCKACCAGTTGCAAGGCTATCTGGTCGGCAAGCCGATGTCGTCCGGTGAGATTGGCGAGAAGCTCCGTCAACATAGCTCAGCGGCGTAAGTTACAGCCGTGGAGCTGATCGAGCAGGCCTATGCCGGCTGCTCTATCAGCCGCTGGGCGGTGAATTTGTCGGTGACCAAGGTATCAATCACACCTATGCACAGCGCGCCGGCGATTGCCGCGGTCTTCTTTTCGCCTCCCGCAAGCGCAATCACCCGCTCGACCTTGGCAAGCTCGTCGAGGGAAATACCGATCACCCTCTCGTCAAGCGGCGTTTTGACCGGCCTGCCTTTACCATCGAAGAAACGCAGGGAGATATCGCCGACCGCTCCTGCATCGGCGAGGTCCGCCAGTTCGCGCGACGAAAAGATATTGCCGGATCTGGCCAGAAGCTCTGACGGTTCGACCGCGCCGATACCGACGATTGCGACGCTGATCGCGCCGAAAAGCTCGATGGTTTCCCGCACGAACGGATCGGCCATCATGAGTAGCTTGGCTTCCCGCGAACTTGTCACACCCTGGACCGGAAGGAGTTTCGGTTCGGCACCGGTCAGGCGGGCCAGCCTTGTGGTTAGCTGCGTCGCATGGGTCTGAACGGAAGGATCGCCCATGCCGCCGAGAGTCTGGACGATATATTTTGCCTGGGCGCTTTTTTGCGGGTGGATATTCTCCACCATCTTGAAAATCGTCTGGCTCCAGCTTGAAACGCCGATAATTTCACCCTCGGAAAGGGTGACTTCGAGAAGGTGGGCGGCCGCTTCGCCAATCCGCGCCATGATGGCACCTTCACGGTCTTCGGAACATTCCACGACGATCGCTTCGGGAAGATTGAAGCGTTCCCGGAGCGCCGTTTCGAGTTCGGTATAGGTCCCGACGGGCGGGATCACCGTGGTCCGCACAATGTCTTCGGCTTCCGCACGCTTCAGCATTCGCGAGACGGTCGCCTGCGACAATCTCAGGTGCTGGGCAATATCGGCCTGCCTCTTGTGCTCGATGTGATACATCTGCGCTACACGAGAAATCAGGCGAAGCTCGTTGATCCGTCCCATGATTGTTCCGTCGGTGAATTTTTATTCACCAATAGCGGGCGCCGGTTCGAACGTCGAGCGTGCAATCGCATCATTCCACTTTTTAAGCCTTTCGGCGTTGTCATTAGCCTGCGGCTCGATGATTGCGCTCTGCCGAGGAAGGCGGCCGATAGCGTCAAGATCTGCCCACATGCCCAACGACAGGCCGGCAAGATAGGCTGCACCCAGAGCGGACGCCTCGGGAGCGGCGCATTGGATGACGGCATGCCCTAAGAGATCAGCGACACACTGCATGAGAAACCTGTTCTGACTGGGTCCTCCGTCCACATAAAGGGAGCCGATGCTGCCGCCATTCTGCTTCTGCATCGCACGGACAACATCATGCACCTGAAGCGCGATGGAGTCGGTGACGGCTCTCGCCAACTGCGCCCGCGTGGTGCTGAAGTTGATTTGCGAAAACAGCGCCCGGGCGTTCGAATTCCAATGGGGGGCGCCTAGACCGACAAAGGCGGGAACGAAACCGGGACCGCCTGGCTCGGCCGTCACAGCCAGATCGACAAGTGCGGTGACGTCGGGAAGACCGAGAATTTCCGTCATCCACGGCAGGCTTGCCGCTGAGACGAGGATGTTGCCCTCGAACGCGAAGGTCGGGGTTCCAGCGATGCGCCAAGCAACGGTCGTCGTGATCCCATGTTGTGGTGCGATAAAGTGCGGCAACGTCGTCATGACCGACGAGCCGGTGCCGAACGTCACTTTGCCGTCCCCAGCCTTATGGGCGCCATGCCCGAAGAGAGCGGCATGGCTATCGCCGATGGCGGCACAAATGGGCGTTCCATCGGGTACGCCCGGAAGACCCGCGGTCGTTCCGAATTGCCCTGCGCTGTCGAGAACTTCGGGTAGCAGGTTTTTGTCTACGCCGAACAATGCACAAAGCTCTGCGCTCCAACGCTGGGCTTTGAGATCGAAGAGCTGGCTGCGAGCGGCGTTCGATGCATCGGAGACGTGCTTCCGGCCACCCGTCAGGCAGTGAACAAGCCAGCTATCCACAGTGCCGATCCGCACAGTCCGCCCGGCCGGCGCGCGATCCAGCAACCATTTCATCTTCGAGCCGGGAAACATCGGATCGATCGGCAGACCGGTAGTCTCCTCAACCCGCTGCGCATGCCCGAGCCCGATCAATCTTTCGCAATCGGCGGCCGTGCGGCGGCACTGCCAGCTCACGACGGGGCTGAGCGCCTCGCCGGTATCGCCATCCCACATCGTGACCGATTCCCGCTGATTGGAAATCGCAACCGCTTCGATCACAACCTTTGCCGGCGCAGCTTCGATGCAAGCGCGAACCGCCTCGCATACCGATTGCCAGAGGCGATTTGGATCCTGCTCGACCCAGCCTGGTTGGGGATAGCTGATCCCGACGGGGGCGGCACCGCGAGAAATCAGCTCGCCCTTTTCCGAGACTAGAATGGCCTTGGAATTCGTCGTGCCCTGATCGATTGCCAGGATGGCTCGCATAAAATGTTTCCTCCAAGAATGGTCCGGGCAAGAATGAACCGGGGCATCTTGCACCATGCCCCGGCAAGCACGCCGCAAGCGTCAGGTCACTTCCTCTTGAGAAGCGTCGAAGCCGCCAGGGCAATGGCGTCCGGCGCCATTCCGAACTCATCCAGAAGGAATTCCGCCGAGCCCGTCGGAGCAAAGATACCAGGAACGCCCAGGCGCTTCATCGGAACAGGCGCGTGGTCGACGACCACTTCGGCGACCGCCGAGCCGAGGCCGCCATAAATCGAATGCTCCTCGGCCGTCACGATTGCACCGGTTTCTTTTGCGGCGGCAATGATAGCCTGCTCATCGATCGGCCGCACGGTTGCCATATTGAGAACACGCGCGTCGATCCCCTGGCTTGCGAGGATTTCAGCGGCCTTGACGATGCGATGCGTCAGCGTGCCGTTGGCAATCAGGGTCACATCCCCTCCCTCGCGCAACACGTTGGCTTTGCCAAGTTCGAACTTGTGATCGTTCGGCAGCAGGTCTGGAACGCCGACGCGCGATAGGCGCAGGAAGCAGGGTCCGGCATAGCTTGCCGCCCATTTCACGGCAGCGGCTGTTTCGATGCGATCGCATGGCGCGATGACCGGAAGGTTCGGCAGGACGCGCGTCCATGCAAAATCCTCGATGGAATGATGTGTCGGGCCGAGTTCGCCATAGGCCATGCCGGAGGAAATGCCGATCAGTTTGACGTTCGCATTCGAATAGGAAATGTCGGCCTTGATCTGCTCCAGTGCGCGGCCCGTCAGGAAGCATGCGGCTCCACAGACAAATGGGATCTGTCCGCCGTTTGCGAGCCCTGCTCCGACGCCGACCATGTTTTGCTCGGCAATGCCGACATTGACCAGTCGTTCCGGAAATTTGGATTTGAAGCCGCCGAGCTTGGATGAGCCGACGGAATCGTTACAGACCGCAATAATCGTCTGCTCGCCGGCGGCCAGCGCCTCCAAAGTTGCAGCAAAAGCGTCACGGCAGTCGTAGAGATTGGAGTTCGAGTTGGACGTGTCCATTAGAGCGCCTCCGACAGTTCTGCGACAGCCTGTTCGTATTGTTCCTTGTTCGGCACCTTGTGATGCCAATCCACCCGGTCCTGCATGAAGGAAATGCCATGCCCCTTGTTCGTGTGGGCGACGATACAGTGCGGACGCGTGCTGCGATGCTCCAGCGCGGGAACGATTTGCGCCATTTCATTGCCGTTGATTTCGCTGACTTCCCAGCCGAATGCTTCGAGCTTCGGCCTTAGCGGGGCGACATTATTGGTATCAGCGAGTGCCGCGCCCTGCTGGAAACGATTGTGATCGACGATCAGGGTCAGATTGTCCAGATTGAACTGCGATGCGGCCATGATGGCCTCCCAGTTCGATCCCTCCTGCATCTCGCCGTCCCCAGTCATGACATAGGTATGATAGCCGGCGCCGGTCAGCTTTCCGGCCTTCGCAACGCCGACGGCGACAGGCAGTCCGTGCCCCAAGGGACCGGTGTTGGTTTCGACGCCCGGCACCTTGTTGCAATTGGGATGGCCGTTGAGCCGTGAATGCGGCTGCAGAAATGTCGAAATCTCCTCCTCCGAAATGAACCCGCGCTTGGCCAGGGTGACGTATAGCGCGCAGGCGGTATGGCCTTTCGACAGAATGAACCGATCACGATCGGGCCGCTTCGGTTCGCTGGGATAGATCTTCAGAACGCGAAAATAGAGAGCCGTCAGGATGTCGATCGCCGACATCTCACCGCCAATATGTCCCGCACCTGCGTCATAGACCGCTTGCAGGTCGCGCAGGCGTATCTGGCGCGCGACGCGCTCAAGTTCCTTAACTTGCATGATGCTCCCTCGTTGCATAAATATTCACTCACAGATATTCTTGCACAATTGGCCATTCAGTCAAGCCCATTTATTGATTGCGCCTCATTGACCAGAAAGCTATGCGCCTTTTTGAGTGCTTGACAGGCCAAATATGAGTTGATAATGAATTTTCCAACATGAATGCATAAATATGCACGCTTGAAGGAAAATCACCTAAAGCAAGCATAGGGGTGGAGGAGCCATGTCAGCATTGGGCGTCGACGAACAAAGCCAGCAGCCGCGAACCTCAATTGCATGGCTCAGCGGGGCCACAGGCCCGCTGATCGGCTTGCTGATACTCTGCGTTTTCCTGAGCGTTGCGACGGATCGGTTTCTTTCCGTGCGCAATGCCCTTAACATCCTCGATCAGATTACCGTGCTCGGCGTCATGTCCGTGGGTATGACCTTCGTCATTCTGATCGGCGGCATCGATCTTTCCGTCGGCTCGGTTCTTGCGCTGTCGATGATGGTCATGGGCTGGGTCGCAAACGTTGCCGGCTTGCCGATGGCCGTCGCGATCCCGCTGGCGCTTCTGGCGTCAGCGCTCAGCGGCCTGATTGTTGGCGTGATGGTGACGAGTTTCCGGGTGCCCGCCTTCATTGCCACCCTTGCGATGATGTCGGTCGCCCGTGGCATTGCCAATATGATTACGGACGGCCAGCAGATCGTCGGCTTTCCCGACTGGTTCACCATGCTGGCGATCGATCGTCATTTCKGCGTCCTGACCGCGACGGTCTTCCTGATGCTGGCGATCGTCATCGTCTCCTGGCTCTTTCTCAAATACCGTTCCGAAGGACGCATGTTGTATGCGGTCGGCGGCAATCCCGAGGTCGCGCGCCTGGCCGGTATCAATGTGCCGGTGGTCACGATCGGCGTCTATGTCGTCTGCGCCATCCTGGCGGGCGTTGCCGGGATCGTCCTTGCTGCGCGCCTGGATGCCGTCCAGCCTTCAAGCGGCTTTGGCTATGAACTCGACACCATTGCGGCCGTCGTCATTGGCGGAACATCTCTGTCGGGCGGCGCCGGCGGCATCGGCGGAACACTGATCGGCGTGCTCATCATCGGCGTTTTGCGCAACGGCCTGAACCTGCTCAACGTCTCCCCATTCCTGCAGCAAGTGATCATCGGTGTCGTCATCGTTCTTGCGGTGGGCGCTGAAACACTGCGCCGGAGGAAGGCATAAGACAGGCCGCCAAGGCCGACAGCCAGAATTCCCCTTCCGTCACGCGGGCGGGGATTGTGAAAGCCCGAGGGCGGAGGACGTTTCCAAGGGCGGATTGAAACCAAAGGAGGAACTCATGAAACTTTCCCGTACTCTCTTGACCACGGCAGCCATACTCGCACTGTCGCTGGGCTCGGTTCAGGCCAAGGAAGTCAAGAAACTCGGCCTGGCGGTCGCCAATCTTCAGGCAAACTTCTTCAACCAGATCAAGCAGGCTGTCGAAGCGGAAGCCAAGACTCGCGGCATCGAAGTCATCACCGTTGACGCGAAGGGCGACGGTCCGACCCAGGTGAACCAGGTCCAAGATCTTCTCACGCAGAACATCGATGCACTGATCTACATTCCCGCCGGTGCCGCAGCCGCAACCATTCCGGTGAAGCTCGCCCATCAGTCGAACGTGCCGGTCATCAACGTCGACCGCAACGCCGACGGTGCACCCGGCGATACCTTCCTGGCGACTGATTCCGTTGCATCGGCAAACGCCGTCTGCAAATACATCATCGAGAAGGCCGGCGGTAAGGGCAACATGGTGATCATCCATGGCCAGAAGGGCACGACGCCGGAAGTCGATCGCACGAAGGGTTGCATGGACGCCGTCAAGGCAAATCCGGGCGTGAAGATCGTCTCGGAGCAGTGGTCGAACATCTGGAGCCAGGATGAAGGCTTCCAGATCATGCAGAACATGTTGCAAGCCAATCCGGACGTTTCGATCGTCTTCGCACAGGCCGACGCGCTCGCGCTCGGCGCGGCACAGGCCATCAAGGTCGCAAACCCCTCGCAGAAAATTGCTCTTGGTGGCTTCGACGGCGACACCGCAGCTCTGGAAGCGTTGAAGAACGGCGTCTTCGACGTGACCGCGACGCAGCAGACCCAGAAAATGGGCCGCGATGCCGTTGCCAATGCTGTAAAGATCGTCGCCGGCGAGAAAGCGCCCCCGGTCCAGCTTATGGATGCGACTCTGACCACAAAGGATAACGTGGCCGGCTTTATCGCCAACCATCCGTAAGCATAACCAAGGGAGCGGTGCGATGACTGATCCGGTGCTCACACTCAGGGGTATTTCCAAGCGCTACGGCCCTCTGGAAGTCCTGAAGAACGTCAGTCTCGATGTCTTTCCGGGCGAGGTCGTCGCCTTGCTCGGCGAAAACGGCGCGGGCAAATCGACCCTGTCGGGTATCATCGCCGGATCGCGCACGCCTTCCGAAGGTTCCATGACATGGCAGGGGCAACCTTACGCCCCTGCCAATCCGAGAGAGGCGATCGACAAAGGCGTGGTCCTGATCCACCAGGAGCTACAACTGCTTCCCGAGCTGACGATCGCCGAAAATGTCTTCATCGGCCGATGGCCGATGAAGAATGGCGTCGTCGACCGGGCACAAATGGTCAAACGCGCTCAAGAACAGCTCTCGCGCCTGAACCTGCATATTCCTGCAACGCGCAAGGTGGCGGGACTGTCGACCGCCAACCAGCAGCTTATTGAAATTGCCAAGGCCCTGGCGCTCGATGCGAAGCTGCTAATCCTCGACGAGCCAACGGCCGCACTCGGCGGTGCGGAAACCGAGGCGCTTTTCGAGCAGGTCAGGAAATTGCGCTCCGAAGGCGTCGGGATCATCTACATTTCGCACCGGATGGAAGAGATCAAGCAGATCACCGACCGCATTGTCGTTCTTCGCGACGGCGAACGTGTTCAGGAATTTGCCGATAGCTCGACCCCTGTCCGCACCATCGTTGAAAGCATKGTCGGCCGTTCGCTCGATAGAATGTTCCCGACATTGCCGGGGCCGCAGGATCGTCCGGTGTTGCAGGTCGAAGCGCTGACCTCGGTGGACGATTCGTTCCGCGATATCAGTTTCGAGGTCAGGGCCGGAGAAATTCTGGGTATAGCCGGCCTGGTCGGTGCGGGGCGAACCGAACTGGTGCGCGCCATCTCCGGAGCTGATCCGATAAGGTCCGGTGCAGTGCGCCTCAACGGCGTGCCGCTGAAACTACGCAGCCCGGCCGACGCCGTGGCGAGAGGCATCGTTATGGTGCCGGAAGACCGTAAGCTGCAGGGATTGGTCGTCAGCCACCGCATCGCTGAAAACCTCGTTTATCCAAACCTCGATCAGTTCGGAGGCCGCTGGATTACGTCTGCCATGAAACGGGATTTCGCAAAAAGAGCCATTTCGACATTTGGTATCAAGGGCCGTGCTGAGCAATTGGCCTCCGATCTCTCCGGCGGCAACCAGCAGAAGATCGTCATCGCAAAATGGCTGATGCGCGATCCCAAAGTGGTCGTGCTCGATGAACCGACCCGAGGCATCGATGTCGGCGCCCGCGCCGGCATCTACGACATTATTGTCGGTCTTGCGAACAGGGGCGTGGCCGTCATCGTGGTCAGCTCCGATCTGGAAGAGGTCCTCGGCGTATCAAACCGCATCCTGGTGCTTGCGCAAGGAAGACAGGCCGGGATCCTGGAGCGCGAGCAGGCAAACGACGTTTCCGTCATGGAATTGGCTACAATCTAAAATGACATCAAGAAAGGAAGAGCGATGCCTGACATCACTCTGAATGCTCCCAAGCTTTTCGATCTCTCCGGCCAAGTTGCCTTCGTGACCGGCGCCGGCAGCGGTATCGGCCAGCGCATCGCTATTGGCCTGGCTCAATGCGGCGCGGATGTTGCGTTGCTCGACCGCCGCAACGATGACGGCCTGTCGCAGACCGCCGAATTCGTCCGCAAGGCGGGACGCCGCTCGATCCAGATCGCCGCTGACGTGACCAACAAGGCAGCGCTTGCCGACGCGGTGGAAAGGGCGGATGTCGAACTTGGTCCCCTCTCCCTCGCACTTAACGCAGCAGGCATTGCGAACGCCAACCCAGCCGAGGAGATGGAAGAAGAGCAATATCAGACGCTGATGGACATCAACCTCAAGGGCGTCTTCCTGTCCTGCCAGGCCGAAGCACGCTCGATGCTCAAGAGGGGCAAGGGATCAATCGTCAATATCGCGTCCATGTCGGGCGTGATCGTCAATCGCGGTCTCAGCCAGTGCCACTACAACGCCTCCAAGGCCGGCGTCATCCACATGTCGAAGTCGCTGGCAATGGAATGGGTCGGCCGCGGCATTCGCGTCAACACAATCTCCCCGGGCTATACCGCGACACCGATGAACACCCGGCCGGAGATGGTCCACCAGACGAAGCTGTTTGAAGAGCAGACCCCGATGCAGCGCATGGCGACGGTCGATGAGATGGTTGGTCCGGCCGTATTTCTGCTTTCGGAGGCGGCAAGCTTTGTCACGGGTGTCGACTTGCTGGTCGACGGCGGCTTCTGCTGCTGGTGATGACGATGCCTCACAAGCTGATCGCCGGAAACTGGAAAATGAACGGGTTGCTCTCGGATTTGAACGAGATTGCCGCCATCGCGGTGGCAGCCGATGACGCTAAAGCCGAAGCAATCATATGCCCGCCTGCCACCCTTATCGATCGCGCTGCGTCGATAGCGAGAGGTTCAAAACTACGGATCGGCGGCCAGGATTGCCACGTTTCGTCAGCGGGCGCCCATACCGGCGACATTGCCGCGGACATGTTGGCCGATCTCGGAGCAACCTCTGTGATCCTCGGCCATTCCGAGCGTCGGGCGGACCATGGCGAGACCAGTGCTCTCGTCGCCGCAAAAGCGGCGGCCGCCTATCGCGCCGGACTGACGGCCATCATCTGCGTTGGCGAAACGGAGGATGAGAGGGCCGACGGAAAGACGCTCACGGTGGTCGAAGGTCAGCTTTCGGCATCTGTTCCGGACGACGCCTGTGCTGCCAACACCGTCATCGCCTACGAGCCCGTATGGGCAATTGGAACCGGCCGCGTTCCGACGGAGGCCGAGATTGCCGAAGTTCACGCCGCTTTGCGCGGCGCCGTGATCAAGCGTTTTGGCGCGGAAGGCCATGAGATACGGCTCCTTTACGGCGGCTCCGTGAAGCCATCGAACGCGGCCTCGCTCTTTGCCATTGCCGGCGTAGACGGCGCGCTTGTCGGGGGAGCCTCCCTCAAGGCGTCGGATTTCGCGGCAATACTTCGCGCGGTTCCTTGAAGGCGAGACCGATCGCTTGTTCGGCCTCCGACAGGGCCTTGAAGTTTACTTTGATAAGCGCCGTTCGCGGGAAGCACGGCGATTGACCGGGAGACATCCGAATGAACCGCTTCGAAAACAAGACCGTCGTCATCACCGGAGGCAGCCGGGGCATTGGTGCCGCCATCGCAAGACGCTTTGCGAGAGAGGGCGCGAATCTCGTCGTTTCCGCCAATGAGGAACCGGTGCACTCCGTCGCCGAGCAGATCAAGAAGGACGGCGGCAAAGCGATCTCCTTCGTCGGTGACGTCACGGATAAAGCAAGTGTGAAGGCCCTTTACGACGCGGCGGAAGATGCCTTCGGTTCTGTCGACGTCTCGATCCAGAATGCCGGCGTCATTACGATCGCGCGGATTGAAGACATGACCGAAGGCGAGTGGGACAAGGTCATGGCCGTCAACACCAAGGGTGTTTTCCTGTGCGCGCAGGAAGCGATCCTGCGCATGCGCAAGCATTGTCGCGGCGGACGCATCATCAATACCGCATCGGGACAGGCGCGAGACGGCTTTATCTATACGCCGCACTATGCCGCCTCGAAGATGGGCGTGGTCGGGATCACGCAGAGCCTCGCAAAGGAAGTCGCCACTGAAAACATAACCGTCAATGCCTTCTGCCCCGGCATCATCGAGACCGACATGTGGGCCTATAATGATCAGGCCTGGGGTAAGCTCCTCGGCAATTACGGTMCGGGCGAGTTGATGAAAGAATGGGTCGAAGGCATTCCGATGAAGCGCGCCGGTTCAGGCGAAGACGTCGCCGGCCTCGTCACCTTTCTCGCGAGCGATGATGCTGCCTACATCACGGGGCAGACGATCAATGTCGATGGCGGTCTCATCATGTCCTGACCGCGGTCGGCTAAGAGAAACCAAGCTGTTCACCGGCTGTGTCGCATAAAAGACAGTGAGAGGGAAACTGCCCTCTTGCAGGAAGCCATATCGATCGCCTATCTTATCCGCGTTCTCAGGGCGGGGTGAAACTCCCCACCGGCGGTATCGAGGAAACTCGGAGCCCGCGAGCGCCTCTGCAAATCGCGGAGGGTCAGCAGACCCGGTGAGAGGCCGGGGCCGACGGTTAAAGTCCGGATGGAAGAGAGCAACCGTGCGAGCACCACAAGTGTCGTGGTGTGTCCGCAGGCTTGTTCGCCCAAGGGATAAACAGTGACTTCGAAAGAAGTCTTGGATGCCGCAAAAGCGGCTAACCCTTGAAAGGCAAAGTGCATGGCAATTTCTAAAATCGAAGATGCAATCGCGGCGATTTCGCGTGGTGAGATCGTTGTTGTCGTTGATGATCAGGATCGGGAAAACGAGGGCGACCTCGTGATTGCGTCTGATGCCATCACGCCTGCGGCAATTGCCTTCATGATGAATTATGCGCGCGGACTGATCTGCGTGGCGATGGAGGGTGAAAGGCTGGATGAGCTCGACATTCCCCTCATGGTTCCGCGCAATACCGAGGTTCTGAAGACCGCCTTCACGGTGTCCGTGGACTACATTCCGGAAACGACGACAGGGATTTCTGCAGCCGATCGTGCGGCGACGGTTCGCGCCCTTGTTACGCAGGGCACCCAGCCTGACGACCTTGCCCGCCCGGGCCACATTTTTCCGCTGCGTGCGCACCCGGCGGGCGTGCTTGGACGCCCCGGCCATACCGAGGCTGCCGTCGATCTCGCAAGGCTTGCAGGCTACTCCGGATCTGGGGTGATCTGCGAAGTCGCCAATGACGACGGCACCATGGCGCGCCTTCCGGATCTTGAGAAGTTCGCCGAACGTCACGGTCTTCTCCTGGTGACAATCGAAGATCTGATCACCTACCTGACTGATCAGCGCGATCTTGCGACACCGGAAATGTCGGCCGCCTAATCGCTCAAAATAGATGCCGACATGGCGCGTTTTGTTGCAAAAAATTCTTGTCGTAGAATGAGTCGGCCGTGAAGAACTGCGGCAGGTATCCGCCCGGTTGGTTCAGAGCGTGAGGGCTACAGACATCGTTGCGCGACTGGGGGGTGACGAATTCGCTATCATACTCCCTGCCGCAATGGATGAAGATGGGGCCTGCCATCTCGCTCAACGAATAATCGATTAATGAAAGCGGCGGATATCGCTCTTTATAGCGCGAAGTCGAGCGGCCGGGGCACTTACAGACGCTTTAATGTGGCGATGCATGCTCAACTGCAAGCGCACCAGCAGATCAAGATTGCGCTCCGAGGTGCGCTGGAGAGGAACGAATTCGAGCTGCATTACCAGCCGCTAATTAACTTACGATCGCGCCGTGTAACAGGCTGCGAAGCGCTTTTGCGGTGGCGCAGTCCCGAAAGAGGCATGATTTCCCCGTCRGAGTTCATTCCCATTGCCGAGGAAACCGGGCTGATCGTGCCGATGGGCGAGTGGATTCTCGCTCAAGCCTGCCGCCAGGCTGCTCGATGGCCCGAGCATGTCAGCATAGCCGTCAACCTATCGCCCGTCCAATTCAAGCATCGGAACCTTGTTAAGACGGTGGCCGATGCCCTATCTGCTTCCGGCCTCGCTCCGGCACGTTTGCAAGTGGAGATAACGGAATCGGTCYTGYTKGACGAGAGCGAACACAATCTCCACGTGCTCCAGGAGCTGCGTGGCCTTGGAGTGAAAATCGCCATGGACGATTTCGGAACAGGCTATTCGTCGCTCGGCTATCTCAGAAGCTTTCCCTTCGACAAGATCAAGGTGGATCAAGCCTTTGTCCGCGACCTGCCGCMYGGAAAGGAATCGCTCGCAATCGTCAGAGCCGTCGCCGGCCTTGGTGAGAGTTTGGGCATAACGACAACAATCGAGGGCATCGAGACGGAGGATCAGCTTGCGATCGTCAATGCGGAAGGATYCCATGAGGTTCAGGGCTATATCTTTTCGCGGCCGCTGCCGGCATCCGAGGTCTCCAAACTCATAAACGGCCAACTCTGATCCGGCTAGACCAGGCGGCTAGAAGCCGAGCAGTGGTAAATACCCCCGGGCTTTGCTTGGCAAAGCCGGGGGGTCTCCCGCTGACGCTAGGCAGGCCTTGCATCAAGGCAACTCGTCATTGGCGCCGCCGCTGGCGGCGGCAGGTCGCTGGACCAGCTGATTGCCCGACTAGAATGTCTAAGCAGATTCCGCTGGGTTGACCAACGGATGGTATTTGTGATTCGGTGTTTGGGTTGATTTGTCGTGATGGCAGATGGTGGGCAAGTCTCTGGTGGCGGCGGATGAGAAGCAGCGCGCGGCGTTGGAAAGGCTGGCCCGTTCGCGCGAGCGCGGTGAAGCGGATCGGGCTCGGGCGAGCTTGTTGACGCTTTCGGGCTGGACCAGCCCGCGCATTGCGGAAGCCTTTGGTGTGCGCGAAGATACGGTTCAGCTGTGGCGCAGCGATTTCATGGGCGGCGGCGTCGAGGCGTTGAAGTCGACCATCGCGCCCGGCTCGGCGCCGGTGAAGACCGAGGCGGCGCTGCGCGTTGTTGCGCCGCTGCTCGAAGCGCCGGTCGCCGACCGGCCCAACTGGACGATTGCCCGTCTGGGGGCCTTCAGCGACAGTTCCGCCACTCCCGCCAATGGCACCGATGGTTCGTCCTTCAAACCGGATGGGAATGCCACCGCCGAAGACCACGATCCTTCCACCATACGAATGCTGAATGCCGTAGAGTTCGGCGCCAGGTTGGGCCAGTGCACCGAGCGCCTCGGTCCGGTTGTTGAAAATGTGAGCGGCAAAGGCCTTGTCGATGGCGAGCTCGGCTGACCCTACCATGGCCCCTTCCTGGCGAACAAAGGAGAGCAGGTGCCCAGACGCTTCGACGATGGCGATTGAGCAGGCAACTTCCAGGGCGCCGGCGGCCGCGATGCACCTTTCGATCATCTGTCGCGCACCCGACAGCAGCATCGCTGGAATCGTGGTGGACATAAAAACTCCGGTTTCTGAAGGCGATCTGTCGACGCACTGGCCGTCGGCAGATCACGATATTTCAGCGCGTTCAGGCGGCCCTAGTATTCATCTGGTCCAGAGCTGCGATCAGTGCTTCTGCTGCCTTGCTCGATGAGGCCGGGTTCTGACCGGTGATGAGCTGGCCATCGACCACTGTGTGCACGCTMCAGTCCTTGACCTTGGAAAAGACCGCGCCGAGACCGACCAGCTCGTCTTCGACAAGGAACGGCACGACCTTTGTGAGACCCACAGCCTCTTCCTCGGAATTGGTGAAGCCGGTGACGGAGCGTCCCTGAACGAAGGGGGTACCGTCGGGATTGGTCACGTGACGCAGGACGCCCGGCGCGTGGCAAACGAGGGCGATCGGCTTGCCGGCCCCGACAAAGGATTCGATCAGCCTGATCGAATGCGGATCTTCAGCCAGATCCCACAACGGGCCGTGGCCGCCGGGATAGAAGACCGTATCGAAGTCCCTCTGATCGACGCTCTCCAGGTGCACAGTCTCCGCAAGTTGCGCCTTGGCTGCCTCATCGGCGCTGAAGCGCCGCGTCAGGTCGGTCTGGAACATCGGCTCGTCGCTCTTTGGGTCGAGCGGCGGCTGACCGCCTTTCGGTGAGGCGAGGGTGATTTCGGCACCGGCATCCTTGAAGACATAGTAGGGCGCTGCCAGCTCTTCGAGCCAGAAGCCGGTCTTCCTGCCGGTGTCGCCGAGCATGTCGTGAGAAGTGAGAACCATAAGGACTTTCATTGTCGGATCCTTCCGTCAGATGGCGCGATCAAGCCTCGCAGCCGGTTGAATTGGAGTTCGGTCAGCCGCAATGGCCTTTCGATGTGGTGACAATGGCAGATGCCTACATATTTCGGAAATTTACTTCCTTGATTTTAGATATTCATATGAGATTATATCTTAATGAGATACGATCTGAACCTGCTCCCGGTTTTCTTGGCTCTGATGGAGGAGCGGAGCGTGACTCGAGCTGCCGCGCGACTGGGCATTACCCAGCCTGCGCTGTCCAATTCCCTCAATCGCCTGCGCGAGACCTTACGCGATCCGCTGTTCATCCGGGAACGGTACGGTATCAAGCCAACGCAACTGGCCGAGGAGATCGCTCCGACAATCGAAGCGGCGCTGGCACAACTAGACGATCTMGTTTTTAACCAGCAGGAGTTTCGGCCAGCGGAGGCCGAACGCCTGTTCACGATTGCCCCCAACAGCTATGCGGAACTCGTTTTGATGCCGGCGCTTGCAGCGAGAATGCTCGAGCTAGCGCCCGGCATCAAGCTCCGCATGACGCCATTTGGCAACGATCTCGCCGAAACCGGCATCGTTTCCGGTACCACCGCCATGGTACTTGGCCGGATCGTAGATCCGCCTGATAACCTCGTCGTCCAACACCTTATGGACGATGGGCTTGCCTGCGTGGTGCGCAGAAATCATCCCGAGATTGGAGACCATATATCCCGGGAACAGTTTGAGAGCCTCAAGCACGTGAACGTACTGCCACCGGGCCGGCTGCGCGCGGGCCTCTTCCAGGTATTGGGGCAGCAAAACCTCAAGCGAGAGGTCGCCGTGTCCGTGACGCACTTCCTTGCCGTGCCCGAGATGCTCGTCGTAACAGATTACTGCGCGACGCTACCGCGCCTGATTTGTAGGAGCCTCGAGCGGGATCCGCGCCTCAAGGTACTACCGCCGCCCGTCGATCTCGGTACTTTCCCGGTGCAGATGGCCTGGCACCTTCGCTATCGCCACGACCCAGCCCACAGGTGGTTACGTTCGATGATCGGCGAATTGGCAAGAGAAATGACCGCAAAAGAGACTTAAAATCGATTGCTCGTAATCGCGTCCGTCTAGGAGGGCACTGTGCCGTCTGTGGAGACCCGTTCCAACCGTTGTTATGTGGTGAAGCCGGCCAAAATCCTATCGTTTGAAAGTTGTCATGGTCACCCAGGATAATGGAACCGATGGCATAGGGGCCGAATTCCGTCGCTGATGAATCAGCGACGAAAGCACGCCTTCTGATCTTCATTTTACTGACGTATGAGCTGATGACACGGTTCCGTAAGACGTAACTGACGCCCATGCAAAGTGGTAATGATCCAGATCGCAGGCTCAAGGGCAGACCGGAGAGATCACCTTGTCGAAGACTTCCCGGAGCCCGCTATAGGCCAATTCCGGTCCGGCGGTTGTTATCGGCACCCACTTCACCTCACGGGAATTCTTCTCGGGATAGTCGATAGCCGTATCGTGGACGGACAGAAGATGTACGGCGACTGCATATCTTAAGAGACGCCCTTCCTTGTCCTTGTGGTAGGAGAACGATCCAATCCTCTGTTTCGTCACTTCGCCAATGACGCCGGCTTCCTCGAAAGCCTCTCTTTGGGCCGCCTCAAATGACGTCTCGCCCGGTTCGATATGTCTTTTCGGGATACCCCAGCCACCGTGGCTGCGGCTGGAGATCAGGAGAACTTCGGTCTCTCCGAACTCACCACGCGGTCGCAAACAGATGGCGCCAGCCTGCGCGATCTGCCGTGCGGGCGTTGCCAACTCCAAGTGATCATTCCGCGTCCAGCTACGGACGAGTTCGATTGTCATCGTCGCTTCCACCGTGTTTTTGACGAATGTGCCTCAAGCATTAGGGGGAACGAAAATCGCATTCCTTCGCCGTCTGATGTCAAATGGCAAATGCCTCGCACGCTACGGCACGGCACGGCATCTTCATTTTCGATTGGCGGCTCCTCCCTCCATCCCGGCGCGACTTCATTTATTTCTCACACCGGCAACGTCTCCAACAGCAGCACGTGCAGCGGCGTACTCGCGATCGTCGAAAATGGTTCCTGTCAGTTCCGCCACGCCGTTCATGACGATCACGCTAGTCGAGGATGTTTCCGCTCCATCGCTGCGCTGCGATCTCATCGACAATCGCCGATTCGATACGAGCGTCGTCGTCCGGGGCCAAAGCGACCTCGGACATCGCGTTTGCCAAGGCCCGCATGAAATCCGACCGGGAGACAATGCCGACGACTTTTTCGTCGGCGACGACAGGTAGCCGCTTGATGGCGTGCTTCTCCATGATCGACGCGGCAGCCACGGAGTCGGTGTCCGGCGAGACCGTCTCGACGGGCGAGGACATGACTTCCTCGACCTTGCGCCCGTGCGAGCGCACATATTCTTCCGCCATCTTGCCTACGTTCACAAAGAAGGAAAGCCATCGCGACCTCGCCTTCTCGGTGCCGGGTTCACCCCATCTGAGGAAGTCGCTCTCGGTAATAATCCCCACAAGCCGGCCATGATCGTCCAACACTGGAAGGCCGCCCACCCGTCTTTCGAGCATAAGTTTTGCTGCATCGATGAGCGGAGTAGAAGGAGCCACCGTGGTCACCGGAGAAGTCATAAGGAAACGAATAAGCATGGTGGTCTCCGATATGGTGGTGCTGCGACGCGTGCGGAGTGAACTGAACCGCAGTTCACTCCATCACAATCGCAGCACAGTGGGTCTCATCCGTCATCACCAAGACTTCGGCAAAGACCTTTGCCGGTTGCTGGATTGCCTCGATCATGAAGGAACGGCGTCGAGCCTGCCTTGATCGGGATCAAAAGGGTTGCGTTGCGTCGCACGAAATTTTCTCTGGCACAGCTACGTTCCTGCGCGCAGCGGGAACTTCAATCCAATGGTCTTAACATTTCGGTAGAGTGGCAATACCACAAAGATGATGGCCTAGAAGGCCGTCAGAAACCTTTAAGGCGGCGTTGGCGTGAGAACTGGAATCAAAATCGCCCCCTGCGTGAGTGCCACTGACGTCAGGAGGCGGATTGAGGACGGATTCGAACGCGACGTCGAATTCGAAGCCAGAACCATACAGGTCCGGCTACGCTATTGCCACACCGGAGCAATCAGGTTAAGCCCCCGCGGAGCACTGCGCCTGTATCAGCAGCCTAAGGTTCAACCGTGAAAGCAATGTGCATTCCCGCACTGAAGTGCCCCTGTTCATTGCAGAACAGCTCGTACTTGCCGGGTTTGAGGATCAAGGTGGTACTGCGCGACTTGCCCGGATGAACATCGCCGAGTTCTTTGAGGCCCTTGAACTTGTCTTCATCGACGCGCGTGCCGCTTGCATCAATCGGAAAATCCGCTGGGGCAAGATCTGTCTTCACGAGGAGAAGTTCATGATCTTCGTCGGTGGACACGTTCTTTACCTGGAACTGAACTTTGCCCGCTTGGACGTGATCAGTGCTTAATGTGACGCCTTGCGAACCATCTGGTTTGTTCCACAGCTCCGCCTTAACGACGGTCAGGCCAGAGGCGTAAGCCGGAATCGCAAGGTTAAGAAAGATCGTAGTAACAACGGGCGCAATCAATGATGATCTGATCATGATATCCTCCCCTTCATGCTCTGCACATCAAGTGCCAAAGTAACAACAAGCATACTTGCCCTACGAAGACGCGAATTGATTTGCGTCAAGATCCACGCACCGCGGTTATTTTTAGCCACACGCCACGGCCTTTAATTGGCGAGACACTACTGCCGCTGTCGCGGTTTCTGCGTCTGCTTTTCCGCTTCGCTTTGATGGTTGGCTTGTTTCAGCACATGAATGTCTTCTCCGACGAGTGCCAGCATTCCGAGGCTGTCGGGAGATGAACTGAGCCGTGCATGGATAGACAATGGCGATGCCATTCGCTTCGCCCAGCTCCTCGTTTAGTCACGGGGGGCAAAGCCGCACCCTCGCGGGAATCCGTTCGGAATGGGGTATGGCCATTTTGCTCTTCCCAAGACTTGGATATCTGATGGAAGGGATATCGAAGTTCATCCCAAGGGCCAAGGCCTGACACCGGTAATCTTGAGGAAATGGAAGATCGCCGCGCGGCCCTTAAATGCGATAGGTCACGGGAGATGGCAGCAAAAGGGTTAGCTGAGCAAGGGGTTTGTTTGGCTCTTTCCAGCAAACGGTCTGAAATGATGGTTCAGTCGTTCTGGCCCTTCATCGCACTTCATTCAATTATCTCGTTCATCGGACCCACGCGACACTCCCCTACCCCGCCAAAATGCTGCCTCCTCTTCGGCTGTTATATAACCTTCAGACTCCGGCGATGGGGGGGCTTGTTCTTCTGGGTAGCCTACCTCCAGAAATTCTTCCGCTCGCAGATAAGCCAGGGCTTCCGGTCGAACCTCAATCTCCAGCACATGTACCGCCACCTCGCCAGAATATTCCTTGATTGGCTCGGCATAAGAATAACGCGCCCACGGAAAGAGTTGGGTCATCAGCTCATGAAGACTGCGGGCGCGAATACGATAATCAACCTGCATCTCCGGCTCGCTGTTGGCTAGAAAAACGCGCAAATTGCAGAAGATTGGGGAAAAATCCCCCCATTCGTCCCATATGAATATCGCAGTCTGATGGCCAATCCTCTCCATCAAAAAGCGATCGAGCGCAAATGCCGACCGCAACAACAGTTCCGAATCCAGTGAAATGCCTTCCTCGAAACTCAATCTCGCCGATCCATCCAAGATGTTGGATGATGGAACGGCCAGCAACCATTCTTCCCCGGATTTGCTGCACGATTCCGAGTTGACCCATTGCCACAGAACACAATGGCGATCCGGGTCGAAAAGGAACACACAAACCGACAGGCAATGCGATGCCCAGTAGTCTACAGAGCGCCTTTCGAGTTGGTGAAGGTAGTTGCCGCTGTCGTCCTTTTCTGACGGCGCCGGCCAGATCCGCATCGGTAGAAAGCKACCGGTCGACCATCCATTGTCGAGAATCTCGGCGCGAGCATCAATGCCACTCTCTTGGGGATATGAGAGCCGGCGGAAAGACCATTTAAAGTCTTGGATAAACACTTGCTCGACAGCATCGATCGCTGCGCAAATAGCAGGATCTGCATGAAAAGCGCTGAGACTCATGACGCGCTGGCGTCTTCGCGACAGCTCTTCCGGACCGGCTGTTACGAAGAGGCGATACATTGCCGTCACAGCGGCAACGATTGCAAGAATAACTGCCTGCAGACGTCCAGTCATCGAACCCTGCCGTCAAACTAAAGCAGTTCAGCGCCCTACGGAATCGCTAGACTGCTCTATCTCTTTGTTTTCACGCAATTCCGGGCGGAAAACCGCTACGCACTTTTCCTCGAAATGCTCTAACCTGCCCGTTCGCTTACATGATCTAGCAGTGCCAGCAAGCCTTTGAGGATATCCGTTGGTGATGGGGGACAGCCCGAAATGTGCAAGTCGACGGGCACGATCTTCGAAACCCCACCGACCACGGCGTAACTTCCGGCAAAGCAGCCGCCACTACGCGCGCAGTCACCCAGCGCAACGACCCATTTGGGATCTGGCGTAGCATCATATGTCCGTTCGAGGGCTTCTGCCATGTTCTTCGTCACGGGGCCAGTGACGATGAGCACGTCGGCATGACGAGGCGAGGCCACGAAACGGATGCCAAACCGTTCGATATCATAGAAAGCATTACTCAGAGCATGCATTTCGAGTTCGCAACCATTGCAGGATCCGGCGTCGATGGCGCGGATCGCCAGACTACGACCGAGCCTACGGCGCGCCTTATCGTCAACAGCAGCCGCGAGCTCTTTAGCTGCTGCATCGGCACTGACCGGTGCAGGCTCCGTCAAAGGCGGCAGTATCAAGCTTTCGAACAGGAGCCTGCGCATAGCTTATTTGCCCTTATAGATCGTGCCCCGAATATGAGCAGTTGAATGACTTGTTGCAGAGCGGAAAGTCGGCGACGATATTGTCTTTGATGGCGGCCTCCAGCAGCGGCCACTGAAACCAGGAGGGATCGCGCAGATGGCAGCGTTCGATCCTTCCCTCGGATGTGAGACGTAGCCATGCCAGGACATCGCCGCGGAATCCTTCCACAAGAGCCACACCCTCTCGAATTTCATTGACAAGCGGAACATCCGAGAGAACGGGGCCGTCCGGCAGCCGGTCGAGAATTTGTTCGACKAGCGACAGGCTGTGCTCGATTTCACGAACGCGTATCCATACCCGGGCGTTTACGTCGCCGTCGCTAAGCAGCGGCATATCGAAGATCAGTTCGTCATAGGGCGGATAGGCAAGGTTACGCCGGGCGTCGAAGCTGCGGCCGGCCGCCCGCCCGACATAACCGCCTGCACCATATTGCCCGGCAAGCCCGTTATGCACCGTGCCCGCGCCGACCGTCCGGTCTTGAAGCGAGGCGGTATTGTCGTAAAGTTCCACCAGAGCGGGGAATTTCCGGCTGAGCTCGGCATGCAGTACCCGCAAGCCGGCTTGTCCGTTGCCATCAAGGTCAGCGGCAACGCCGCCAGGTACGATACGGTCGCGCATCAGCCTGTGCCCGAAAGCGGCACCAACGGCGCGCAGGACATGTTCACGCAGCACGCCGCAATGGGCGAGCATCAGTGCAAAGGCGGCGTCATTACAGATGGCGCCTATATCCCCGAGATGATTGGCGAGCCGCTCGAGTTCGGCCATCAGCGCACGTAGCCAAACGGCGCGCGGCGGGATCTCTATCCCGAGGGCGGCTTCCACCGCCCGCGAAAAGGCATAGGCATAAGCGACGGTGCTGTCCCCGGACGTCCGCCCGGCAAGCTGCAATCCGCGAGCCAGATCGGTACCCACCATCAGCGCCTCGACCCCCTTGTGGACATAGCCGAACCGTTCCTCTAGTCGAACGACAGTTTCACCATTGGCCGTGAAGCGAAAATGCCCGGGCTCGATGATGCCGGCATGCACCGGCCCGACTGGTATCTGGTGTAGGTTCTCTCCATCGGCATACAGAAAGGCGTAGGATAATTCAGGGGCAGGCGCACTGCGCGTTCCCAGTGGGAACCGCAGACCCCAGCGGCCGTGGTCGATCCACGGCCTGTTATCCGGCAGTCCCTCAGGTTCCAATCCCGTGAGGTCGCGGAGCGTTCGTTCCAGGCGTAGTGCCGGCGGATGGTATTGTGCGATGGAGGGATAGCCATTCTGCAGTTCCTCCAGGCTAAGGATGGCGGCCATACCGGCTTGTTCGTCGAGCAAAGCCAGATGCACGGCGTTACGCTCTCCCCAGAGGCCGAGCATCGTCAATTGTCCTTCGGATAGTCGCGAGCCAGCCGATATCCAAGTAGAAGCATCGGCGATCACACGCGGCCAGGGCCCGTGATGCGCAATGGGGCGGCTATTTCGAATGAGATCATTCAACATCGACATATTCCGGCTCCACATCATCGAAGAAGATTGGCGATATGCTGAAACCAAGCAACCATCAGGGGCGGTAGGTAGATTCCGGCTCCGAGCACGAGCGCCAGATGCAGAAACATCGGCAGGTAGGACGCTTCGGCCGGCGCAGTGCTGCCACGCGGCTGACCAAAGATGGCCCCCGTCAATCGCAGCAATAGAGCCCCGAAAGCGACCAACAGCCCAAATACGAGCGGAATTGCAAGCAACGGCACCTTCGCGAAGGTCGAGCTGACGATGAGGAATTCGCTCATGAATATGCCCGCCGGCGGCAAGCCGGCAATGGCGATCACACCGACCAGCAAACCCCAGCCAAGCCCCGGATGTGTCTCGGTTAGGCCTCGAATGGCCGAAAGCCTCTGCGTTCCCTTGATCTGGGCGATGTGACCGACGGCAAAGAAGATCGCCGACTTGGTCAGCGAATGCATGACCATATGCAACAGGCCGGCGAAATTGGCGAGCGAGCTGCCGAGACCAAAGGCGAAGACGATGATGCCCATATGCTCGATTGATGAATAGGCGAACAGACGTTTGATGTCGCGACGGCGGTAGAGCATGAAGGCGGCGAAGATCAGTGAGGTGAGCCCCATCGTCATCATCAGCGGCCCGGGGCTGATTGCTTCCGGGCTGGCGGCAAGCAATATCTTGAACCGCAGCACGGCATAGAGCGCAACGTTGAGCAGCAGGCCAGAAAGCACCGCCGAAATCGGTGTCGGCCCCTCGGCATGTGCGTCCGGCAGCCAGGCATGCAGTGGCGCCAATCCGACCTTGGTGCCGTAGCCGAGCAACAGGAAGATGAAGGCGAGATTGAGAAGAGCCGGATCGAAGCCTGCGGCATGTTCCACCAGTGTCGTCCAGACCATGGCATCATAGCCGGTGCCGACGACGGCCTGAGCGGCCAGATAGACGAGGATGGTGCCGAACAGCGCGAAGGCGATACCGACGCTTCCGAGGATGAAATATTTCCAGGCGGCTTCTAGCGCCTCATGCGTGCGGTAGATACCGACCATMAGCACGGTGGTCAGCGTCGCAAGTTCCACCGCGACCCACATCAAGCCGATGTTGTTCGACACGTACGCGAGGTTCATACCAAACATCATGATTTGATACATCGCGTGGTAGAAGCGCAAGTTGGCGGGCGTCAGACGGCCGATCTCGAGTTCGTGGGCGATGTAGCCGGCACTGAAGACACTGGTGGTGAAGCCGACAAAGGCATTCAGGACGATAAAGACGATATTGAGATCGTMGACGAGCAGATACCGGCCCGGCGGCAGCCGAGCGTTAAAAAAGAGCAAAAGCGCCGCAAGCAGGGTGAGAAGGCTCGCGACTATGTTCAGCCGTGCCGTCATGCGGTAGCCGGGTAGGAGCGCCAGCAGGGCTGCCGCGGCAATCGGAATGACGAGGACGGCCGTCACCGCGTCGAAGCCGAGGACGGAGGAGAGATCGTTCATTTCCGCCGCCTCCCCTTGAAGTCGTCGAGCGCCCGCACGTCTACCGTGTCGAAGCGCTCGCGGATCCGGAACAAGAAAACGCCGATGACAATGAAGGCAATCAGGATCGAGAAAGCGACGCTGATCTCCACCACCAGCGGCATGCCCTTGGCGCCGGTCGCCGCCAGCACCAACCCGTTTTCCAAAGACATGAAGCCGACGACTTGGCTCACGGCATTGCGGCGCGTGACCATGATCAGGAGCCCCAGCAGCAGGACCGACAAAGCGAAGGCAAGGTCTTCCCGTGCGATCGGATCGGCCGATGGTGTTACCCGCAGCATGACGACCGTGGCCAGGGCCACCAGTCCCAGGCCGGCAAGCATGGTGGGGCCGACGCCGACAACAGTCTCGATCTCGCGGTGGATGCCGAGCTGGCGGATCATGCGATGCAGCACGACGGGAATGATGATTGCCTTGAAAATGAGAGCGATCGCCGCCGTCACGAAGAGATGCGGTGCATTCTGGATGAGGGCTTGCCAGGCAACCGAGAGCGTCAGCACCAGCGAATGCAGCGCAAAGACGTTCAGCAGCGCATAGAGACGATCCTGATAGAGCATCATCATGCTGACGAGAACCAGACCGCCGGCAAACATATGAGCGATATCGAAGACCGACCGGGTCATCAGAGCCCCCTTGAGACGAAACGCAAGAACGCGGCGAGCAGACCGAGCATCAGCGCTGCACCGAGGAATTCCGGCACACGGAACACGCGCATCTTGGCAGTCGCGGTTTCAAACAGCGCAAGCAGGGCACCACCCGCCGCAAGCTTGGCGAGATAGGCGAACAATCCGATCAGATAGCTAAGCGGCCCGGCCCCAAAGGCAACGAGCTTCCAGGGGACGAAAAGGCAGGCGATCAGCGAAATATAGAGTAACAGCTTGAGCGATGCCGCAAGCTCGATCATGGCAAGGTGTCGCCCGGAATATTCAAGCACCATAGCTTCATGCACCATGGTCAGTTCCAGATGGGTCGCGGGGTTGTCGACAGGGATGCGAGCATTTTCGGCAATTGCGACCATGATGAGGGCGATGAGGGCAATCGCCAGCGAGACGCGCAACCCCACTTGCGGCGAGGTCATGAAGGCAGCGATGGTGGAAAGTTGGGTCGAGCCGGCGACCAGGGCAAGCGTGAAGATGATGAGCAGCATCGACGGCTCGGCGAGCGTCGCAATCATCATCTCCCGGCTCGAGCCAATGCCGCCGAAGCTGGTGCCTACATCCATGCCGGCAAGCGCCAGGAAGAAACGCGCACTGCCAAGCAGCGCGATGATGGCGATCAGGTCCGCGGTCCAGCTAAAAAGGAGGCCGGTGGCGAAAGTCGGGATGATGGCTGCAGCCACCCATGTCGCGGCGAAGATCACGTAGGGCGCTGCTCTGAACAGCCAGGATGCATTCTCCGCAACCACCGCCTCCTTGCGCAGAAGCCGGGCAAGGTCACGATAAGGCTGTATCAGGGAAGGTCCGCGACGGCGTAACAGCCGCGCCTTGAACATGCGCACGACGCCCGTCAGCAACGGCGCCAACAGCACGACGAGTAACATCTGGAGGACTTGGGCGAAAAGGGCTGACATCATKACCATAGCGCCAGGACCAGAAGCAGGAAGACGAGCGTGAGGAAGACAAGGCTCAGATAGCGGCGGATGGTCAGGAATTGCAGAAAGTTGAGTTTTTCCGCGGCAAAGCCGACGGCGCCGACGATAGGCAGATAGAGCCCTTCCCATATCTGATCATGCATCTCCAGGATAAACCGCGCCGGCCGGAGATCGCCGGGCGGCGGCATGTTGACCCGGTCTCGCGCGCGAAAGATCAGCGTGCCGAAGACGCGCCTGATTGGCTGGGCGAAGCTGCTGGCGGTATATTGCGTTGCTGGACTGCTCAGCGGAAATCCGCAATCCCAGGCCGGCGCCCGGCGGATGCGTCGCGAGCCGAAACGGTGAACGAGATAGGCCGCGAGCGACGCCGAAAGGAGGATGAAGAGGAAAACCAGCAAGCCGTTATACGAGCTGCGGGCTTCGGCGATCGGTACGATCGACAGCCATGGAATATCCATTTGCACCGACATGCGCTGCCCGATCAGCGAGAGCGTCAGCGGTGCCAGTGCGTCGATGACTACCCCCGGCAGAATACCGGCAGCAAGGCAAAGGAAAGCCAACACCGACATGGCGGCAAGGGAGAAGCGGTCGACTTCCATTGCCTGTTCGACCAATGCCGTGCGGGGACGGCCAAGAAATGTCACGCCGAATACCTTGACGAAACAGGCAGCCGCAAGCGCGGCGGCAAAAGCGAGCAGGCCGCCCACTGCCGGCACCAGGAGCTTTAATCCCCATTGCGGCAGGGCTGGGCTTTGCAGGACAGCCTGAAACGCCAGCCATTCGGAAACGAAACCATTGAAGGGAGGAAGAGCCGAGATGGCGACGCAGCCAATGAGAAAGACTACGCCGGTCACCGGCATGCGATGGATGAGCCCACCGAGTTTTTCCATATCTCGTTCCCCGGTTGCCGTCAGCACCGCGCCGGCACCAAAGAAAAGGAGGCTCTTGAAGAAAGAATGATTCAGGACATGGAATAGCGCGGCGATCAACGCCAGCGCTGCTGGCAGTCCCATGCCGTTCGCCTTGAACGCAAGCGCCAGACCGAGGCTGACGAAGATGACGCCGATATTTTCAATGGTGCTATACGCGAGAAGGCGCTTGAGATCACTCTCCATAAGCGCGTGCAGGATACCGAGAACCGTGGTGGTGCCGCCGATCGCCAGAACGACGATGCCGAACCACCAGGCAGGCGTGCCGAGCAGATCGAAGACCACGCGGATGAAGCCGTACACCGCGACTTTGGTCATAACGCCGCTCATGAGAGCCGAAACATGACTGGGGGCTGCCGGATGCGCTCGCGGTAGCCAGACATGCAGGGGCACCAGCCCAGCCTTGGATCCAGCACCGAGCAGCAGCAAAACGAGCACCAAACCTGAGGTCAGTGACGCATGTTCGGTGGCACGCATGGTGGCAAAACTGTAATTGCCATCCGGTCCCGCAAGCAGACCGAAAGCGAGCAAAAGGGTGAACGTGCCGAAGCTGGCCATGACAATGTAGAGATAACCGGCTTTCCGGTTGTCGGTATCGCGATGATGGGCCATCACAAGCGCCCAGGAAGCGAGCGACATAAACTCCCAGGACATCAGGAAGGTGAAGGCGTCATCCGCAAGGATCACGAGATTCATACCTGCGACAAAGGCCGGGAAGAACGGTAGCACTCGGTGCGGCGCCTGTTCGTGCCGGCCATAGCCGAGCGCGTATAGGCTCGCAAGCATGCCACCGAAATCGACGACCGTCAGGAAGAAGGTGGATAGCGCATCCAGACGGAAATGACTGCCGAGCCACGGCAGGCCGACCGGAAGCATGAGCTTCGATACGGCATCGGGAGAAACTATCGTGGTGAGTGCACCGACAGCCGCAGCGAAGGCGATTGCCGAGAGGAAGAAGCTTAATCCATAGACGAGATTCGTTGCATGTTTCGAGCGGGCGATAAAGACCGCTGAAGCCGCGGTTGCAAATAGGAATACCGAGCACAGTAGGATCGCGACCAGACAAATCATGAACGAGGTCCTTTTCCTCGTCCGGGTAATGCAGGCGCTTCGTTGTCCGACTGCCTAGTCTTTAGCCTGACGCCGCGCCCTCCATCCTGGCTAACCGCCCCCTCGTTAATCACCTCTATGCCAGCCTCGCTCAAAGCCGCCAGCAAACGCATGAGGGAATCAACGTTGCCGCGCACGACGTCAGGGCTTGCCTCCATACGCTGAATCGTCGGGACTGATACTCCAGCCAATTCGGCGAGTCGGCGCTGATCTATGCCAAGAAGTGCCCTGGAGGCACGTATTTGAGCGGCGGTGATCATAGCGCAACCATCACTTATGCTTGATAAGCTCTGATATCAGAACCCTAGCGCATGCTTACCGATGTATCAAATCACAATTCTGATGCGTCACGGCTCGCTTCGGCGGGCCTTTTTCTGAACAGCGCGGGTTTTGAGAAAGATCTAAGGGTGCATTGGGAACCATTTGTACCGGACGCCTTCAAAAATGGATAGTAATGTCATATACTTAGCTTATGAATTGGGAAATCCTTAGGCGTTATTGCCACTATTGTTCAGCTTGATTGAGATGCTCATTTAGCGGCTCAGGAACAACTGAAACCGGACCGGTTTCAACGAGTAGTCCCTGGATCATCCCACCTGGCGCTTCTTTCTTGAAAGCTTCCTCGCGAAGTTCCTGATTATCAATCAAGGGTCGACGATTGACTATCTCGATGAGACCATCTCACCGCGTCGGTGACAGGAACTCATCTTTCCATGTGCTGTAGATTTCCTTAGGCTAGCTGCGCATACGCCATCGTGATCGGCAATTGGCATGGGAGGCCACGCGGAGTGACATCCAAGACTATGGAACAGTTGATAACAACAACACCCGACGACTCGTCATTCCACCAGGCGGCTGACTTCAACGCGGAGCTGCATGCTCGGCCATCGATCTACTTCGATGGACCGGCGATTGTCGAGCATATCGCATTTATGCCTTCAGACGGGGTTGTGAAGGATTTCCATGATAGCGTCCGGGTAGACGGAAATATATCGGTCAGACTGGAACACCACACCGAGTTCGTGACAGTCACCCGCGTGCGAAAGCTCGCTGATCAAACCCTAACCTGGCCTGAATCCGATCTCGCTGAGGCAGATTTCGCAACCCTTGCCGGGCTAGCGTCCCCTCGTCTCGTTTGTCACGTCAGCATTCTTGTCCTGGGCGAGGCTCCGACCGACCTTAGCCCGGTCCTTAAGACCTTCGATTTCGGAGACACCGCGGCCTCTACAATCGGAGGCGGTTCCGCCCAAGTTTGCTCCGATTTTCGGGTTCGCGAGGATCATTCGAGCAGAATCCTATTGTTCAACAAAGATCTGAATGCACACCGGCTCGGGCGGATGGTACGGCGTATCTTTGAGATCGAAACTTACCGCGCCATGGCGCTGCTCGGACTGCCCGAAGCGCGGCGGCTCGCTCCACTCCTTGGTGGCTATGACAAAAAGCTTGTAGAGCTGACAAACCGCAACCTGATTACGCCTGCAAAGGATCACAAACAGCTACTTGAAGAGATCACAATACTTTCTTCGCACATCATCTCGGCCACAGCCGAGACACGCAATCGATTCGGAGCAACCGGAGCCTACGCCAAGATCGTCGAGGAACGGATCGCCATGCTCCGGGAAACACACGCCCCTGGTTTTCAGCGCTTCGGCACGTTCGTCGAAAGGCGTTTTAAGCCTGCGGTCAGAACGTGTGAGGCAACGGCCATTCGGCTTGGACAGCTCTCACAGGCGACGATGCATTTGCTCGACCTTCTCCAAACCCGCATTCAGGTCGAGATCGAGTTCCAGAATGCTACCCAAATCCAAGCTATGGCGGATCGCGCCGCGACCCAGGTAAAGATCCAGCGTGCAGTAGAAGGCTTCTCGATCATCGCAATCAGCTACTATTTGCTCAGTTTGATGAAGTTCGTCTTCGAGACCGCTGACCACACCGGCTATCACTTCACTCCCGTGATCATGCTCGTCTCAATTCCAATTGTTGTCGCAGCGGTGCTGGTTACCGTCCTCCGCGTGAAGCATGCTCTGAAGGCAGAGCCCTGAACCAAGATGCAGTGCTCATTGTAGCAGCTGATGGCAGGCCCGCGCAGCCTGAAGAAACTACTCAACGTTTGCCTTGGCAAAGACGGCGCTGGCATCGCTTACAATTTCGACATGCGAATATGCCGCCTGCGCAGCGGCAGCGCCGTCTGCTCGAATGACTGCCGTTACGATCGCGTCATGCTCCGCATAGGATTTCGTCAGCCKACCCGGCAGCCTGAACTGTGCTCGGCGGAAAGGCGCGAGCCTGGCGCGGCTCTGGGTCACGAGTTCGTAAATATGATCGTTATGAGCGCCGCGATAGAGCCGGTTATGAAATTCGATGTTATAGGCGGCATAGTCCTCATCCGCCCCTCGATGAACCAGCCGTGCTGACGCCCGATGCTCGATTTCCAGCTGACGCCGCTCGTCCACGGTCATGCGCTCGGCCGAAAGCCGCGCGCACATCCCCTCGAGCTCCGCCATCGCCTCGAACATCGAATGCAGATAGTTTTCGGTAACGTTGGTTACGACGGCGCTGCGGTTTGGTTCACGATCGACAAGACCCATCGCCCCCAGTTCGCGCAGCGCTTCTCGCACGGGCGTGCGTGACACCTCGAAGCGCGCCGCAAGCGAGATTTCATCAAGCTTCTCGCCCGGCAGCATTTGTCCCGTCACAATCATATCGGCAATCGCCCGCACCATCTGTTCGACGGTATTACCTGCCCGGACGACCCGCGTGCGCCTGACTTGCCCCAACACTGATTCTGCCTTTTTACCTTCTGCATACACATGCATTTGCCACGCATGAAAGTCAATTATTGATTTAAGTACCTGATTATACTTACAGAAAATCTTCCGAAAGCAGGAGATCGGTGGAAGCTTGCATATTTAAGCACGTATTCTGACTTATTTATAGGCTATGCACATATTTTGATCTTCCTAGCATGAAAGTTGCAAAGAAATTTCCCATGTAGCGTTCCGTAGAAATAAACATTATTTATAAAAATCAACATATTAATATCTGGCATGCTCATTGCATACACTTTTTTGCACCCACACTAACCGGCCCTCTTCGCCGCAAGGACCATCGTGATGACTAAACTCCTTTCCATGAACCGTCGCAATTTCCTTCAGGCATCCGCCGCTGGCGCCCTCGCCGGACTTGCGCCCGGGCTGCTAGCATCCCGCGCCGCCGCACAGACGGCGCTGACCGTCGGCTTCATCTATGTCGGCCCCAAGGACGACTACGGCTATAATCAGGCGCATTCAGAAGGTGCCGCCGCCGTCAAGACGATGCCGGGGGTGACCGTGGTCGAAGAGGAGAACGTGCCGGAGACGGTCGATGTCCAGAAGACGATCGAGTCGATGATCAATCTCGACGGCGCCTCCCTGATCTTCCCGACATCCTTCGGCTATTTCGATCCCCACATGCTGGCGATGGCCGCGAAGTATCCGAACGCCCAGTTCCGCCATTGCGGCGGCTTGTGGCAGAAGGACAAGCACCCGATKAACACGGGTTCCTACTTCGGCTACATCTTCCAGGGCCAGTATCTGAATGGCATTACGGCGGGCTACGCGACGAAGAGCAAGAAGATAGGTTTCGTCGCCGCCAAGCCGATTCCGCAGGTGCTGCAGAACATCAACGCCTTTCTGCTCGGCGCCCGGTCGGTCGATCCCGCGATCACCTGCCAGGTGATCTTCACCGGCGAATGGTCGCTTGCGGTCAAGGAAGCAGAAGCTACCAACGCGCTCATCGATCAGGGCGCCGATGTCATCACCTGCCATGTCGATAGCCCCAAGGTCGTCGTTCAGACGGCTGCCGGCCGCGGCGCCTTCGTCTGCGGCTACCACGCCAATCAGAGCCCGATTGCACCGGAAAAATATCTGACCGGCGCCGAATGGGCCTGGGGGAATGTCTATAGCAATTTCATCAAGCAGGCGCAGGCCGGCCAGGCCCTGCCGAACTTCGTGCGTGGCGGCCTGAAGGACGGTTTCGTCAAGATGAGCGCCCTTGGCCCCGGCGTTTCCGATGCGGCTCGCAAGAAGTTCGAGGCGACCAAGGCAGAAATGATTGCCGGCGGCTTCTCCGTCTTTAAGGGGCCGCTGAAGGACAACAAAGGCAAGCAGGTCATCGATGGTGGCAAGGCCTATGCCGAAGACGCGATAGAGCTGGAAAGCATGGATTACCTGGTCGAAGGCGTGGTCGGGTCCACCGCCTGATCTCGAAGGGAGGGAAGCGTCATGACGGTCAAGATCGATGATCCGGCAATCTCTCTTTCCGCCACGAGGCAGGCATCGTTGCGCCCTGTCCTGGAATGGCTGGCGCGGCGGGCCGAACCTGTCGTCATCACGCTTGGCGGCATTCTCGCCGGCCTGGCGCTTTTCTCCCTCTTCCTTCTCGCGCTCGGCAAGTCGCCGGCCATGCTCTATCAACTAATGTATACCGGCGGCTTCGGCAGCTGGTTTTCCATCCAGAACAGCCTGAGCCGAGCCTCGCCGCTGCTGCTGACCGCGCTCTGCGTCGCGCTGCCAGCCCGCCTCGGACTTGTCATCATCGGCGGCGAAGGCGCGGTMGTTCTCGGTGGCGTCGCGGCGGCGGCGATCGCCCTGCCGCTCGTTGGCACTGCGCCGGTCCTCGTCGTTTTGATTCTGATGGCCGCTGCCGCCTTTTTCATTGGCGGTATCTGGATCAGTCTCGCGGGTCTGTTGCGCCATTATCGCGGCGTCAACGAGACTATTTCCTCGCTACTGCTCGCCTATATCGCCATCGCCCTGATGAACCAGTTCGTTGAAGGGCCACTGCGCGATCCGGCGAGCCTGAACAAGCCTTCGACTAAGCCGCTTCCATCGGGCTATATGCTGGGCAACATTCCCGGCATGGACGTAAATTGGGGCCTCGTGATCGGCATCACGGCCTGTGTCGTCTCCTGGGTGCTGATCGAGATGACGAGCTTCGGCTTTGCTGCACGCATCGCCGGCGGCAATGTACGCGCCGCCCAGATCCAGGGTCTGCCGGTCGGCAAATTGATCGGCGGGCTGACAGCGATCGCCGGCGGTTTCGCAGGTCTCGCCGGCATGGTCGAGGTCGCGGCTGTACAGGGTAGCGCCAATGCCTCGCTTGCCGCGGGTTACGGCTATACCGGCATCCTCGTCGCCTTCCTGGCACGCCACAATCCACTGGCAATCATTCCCGTCGCCTTCTTTCTCGGCGGCATCGATGCCGCCGGCGGACTGATCCAACGGCGCATGGGCCTGCCCGACGCAACGGTCCTCGTTCTGCAGGGCACCCTCTTCATCGTCATCCTGTTTTGCGAGACCTTCTATGGCCGTTTCAGGATCTTCAATCCCGATCTCTGGAACACCAGGGACTTCGCCAAGGGGAGAGGATGATGGAAGACGCAGCAATCGGCATCTGGGGCGTCCCACTCGCGATCCTGGCCGGCGCGATCCGGGTTTCGACGCCTTTTATTTTCGTCAGCCTCGGTGAAACCATCACCGAGCGCTCCGGCCGCATCAATCTCGGTCTCGAGGGCACCTTGGTGTTCGGCGCGATGACGGCTTACGCCATCGACGTCATGACGGGTTCGCCCTGGCTCGGCGTGCTCGCCGCGATGGCGACCGGCGCGGTGTTCGGTGCCGTGCACGGCTGGATCTGCAAATGGCCGAAGGTGAATGATATCGCGATCGGCATCGCAATGATGCAATTCGGGCTCGGCCTCGCCTTCTTTCTCGGCAAACCCTTCATTCAACCGGCGGCGGCGCATTTGCCTTCAATCCCGTTCGGCTTCTGGTCGGAACTTGCGCCGGTGCGGGCGGCACTCGATGTTAACGCCCTCTTCCTGATCGGCATTGCGCTTGCGATCCTGCTCTGGTGGGCCTTTCGGAATACCAGGATCGGCCTCATCCTTCGTGTTGTCGGCGACAGCACCGATGCGGCGCGTGCGATGGGCATTCGCCCCGATCGCGTCCGGTTGGTCGCGACCGCCGTCGGCGGCTCGCTGGCAGCCGTCGGCGGTGCCTATCTGTCGCTCTATTACCCAGGTTCCTGGAATGAACGCATCTCCTCGGGCCAGGGCCTGATGGCCGTTGCCCTCGTGATCTTCGCGCGCTGGAACCCGATCGGCTGCTTCCTTGCCGCTCTGCTCTTCGGCGGCGCCGGCGCCCTTGGTCCTGCTTTGCAATCGGTCGGTGTGACCGAAGGTTACTATCTCTTCTACGCGACGCCTTACGTGCTGACGCTCGTGATCCTTATTGCCACATCCTCGCCGACCCGTTCGCTTGCGGGCGCTCCCGGCGCGCTTTCATTGACCAAATAGGAGATCCGCAATGAACAGCCTTCCCAAAGCGGAACTGGCCGGCCAGACGCTGAGCTACATCGACGCCGATCCCTATCCTTGGCCCTATAACGGCGATCTGCGACCGGACAATACCGCGCTCATCATCATCGACATGCAGACGGATTTCTGCGGCAGGGGCGGTTATGTCGACCACATGGGCTACGACCTGTCTCTGGTCCAGGCGCCGATCGTGCCGATCAAGGCCGTACTGTCTGCCATGCGCGCAAAGGGCTATCACATCATCCACACGCGGGAGGGCCATCGGCCGGATCTCGCCGACCTGCCTGCCAACAAGCGCTGGCGCTCGCAACGCATCGGTGCCGGCATCGGCGACAACGGTCCGTGTGGCCGCATTCTCGTGCGCGGCGAACCGGGCTGGGACATCATTCCCGACCTCTATCCGATCGAAGGCGAAGCAATCATCGACAAGCCGGGCAAGGGCTCCTTCTGCGCGACCGACCTTGAGCTGATCCTCGACCAGAAGCGCATCGAAAACATCATCCTGACCGGGATTACGACCGATGTCTGCGTTTCCACGACCATGCGCGAGGCAAACGATCGTGGCTTCGAATGCCTGCTGCTCGAAGACTGCTGCGGCGCGACCGACTATGGCAATCATCTCGCCGCAGTCAAAATGGTGAAGATGCAGGGCGGCGTCTTCGGTTCCGTTTCCAATTCCAAAGCGCTGATCGAGGCGCTGCCATGAGTATCGTCCGCGACACGCCCCTTCCGCACGCAGGCAAGGCCGTCGGCATCGATACCCTCGACATGACGATGCGCTTCGGCAGCTTCACAGCCCTCGACCATGTCTCAGTCAGCATTCCGGCCGGCAGCTTCCATGCGCTGCTCGGCGAAAATGGCGCCGGCAAATCAACGCTCGTCAAATGCATCATGGGCTTCTACCACGCGACCTCCGGCTCCCTCTCCGTCGATGGCCGCGAGGTGGCGATCGCCTCGCCAAAGGACGCCGCGACTTACGGCCTCGGCATGGTCTACCAGCATTTCACGCTGGTGCCCTCGCTGACGGGCGCAGAGAACCTCGTTATCAGCCGCACCGAAGTGCCTTCCGTCATCAACTGGGCCAGGGAACGCCGGGATCTCGCCGCTTTCATGGAGCGTATGCCCTTCAAGATTCCGCTCGACCGGCCCGTCAGCGAGCTTGCCGCCGGTGAAAAGCAGAAGCTCGAAATCGTCAAGCAGCTCTATCTCGGCCGCTCCTTCCTCGTGCTCGATGAGCCGACATCGGTGCTGACGCCGGCCGAGGCCGATGAAATGCTCGGCCTCGTACGCGGAATGACGGAGCGCGGCGAACTCACCGTGCTGATGATCTCGCATAAGTTCCATGAAGTGACGATATTCGCCGACGCGGTCTCGATCCTGCGACGCGGCAAACTGGTGGGGAGCGGTAAGGTCGGCGAGCTATCGACCTCGGATATGGCGGCGATGATGATCGGCGACGTCAAGCTCGCCGAGCTCKACACGCGCGTTCCCGTCGCCGATCTCGCCAAACCGGTCTTGATAGTCGAGGCGGTCAAGGCCCCGGATCGCTCCGGGCTGAAGACCATCGAGATCGACAATCTCACCGTCCGTTCCGGCGAGATCGTCGGCATTGCGGGAATCTCCGGCAATGGCCAGAAGGAACTGACGGAGATTCTTGCCGGCCAGCGCCCGACCGATACGGGCCGGGTCATGGTCAATGGCGCGCTTTACGGCGCGACGCGGCCGGAGACGCGCAGGAACAATGTCCGCTTCATTCCTGAAGAGCCGTTGCAGAATGCCTGCGCGCCGAAAATGACGGTCAGTGAAAACCTCACCTTCCGCACCTTCGACATTAAGGCCGACGGCAAGGATGCGATCTGGCTGAGCTCGGCCAAGATGAAGAAGCGGGCCGCCGAATTGATTGCCGATTTCAAGGTGAAGACCGCGTCTTCTTCATCGCCCATCGCAGCGCTTTCGGGCGGCAATGTCCAACGCGCCGTGCTTGCGCGCGAGCTGACGGGCAAAGTCGATCTTCTGATCGTCTCAAACCCCTGCTTCGGCCTCGATTTCTCCGCCGTCGCCGAAATCCGCGCCCGTATCATGCGCGCCCGCAATGCCGGGACCGCCGTGCTGCTGCTCTCGGAGGATCTCGACGAATTGCTGGAAATGTCCGACCGCATCATGGTGATCTCGGAAGGCAAGCTGGTCTACGAAACACCGGCACTCTCGGCCGATATCGGCGTCATCGGCGCTCACATGGCGGGGCATCACTGATGATCGACATCAAGGCGGAGCCCTTCGCCTTTGCGGCGAAGATCGATCAGGTGGCCCTGATCGTCATCGACATGCAGCGCGATTTCGCTGAGCGCGGCGGCTTCGGCGAAAGCCTCGGCAACGATGTCAGCCGCGTCACCAGGATCGTGCCCGAGGTAAAGCGGCTGATTGAGGGTTTCCGCAAAGCGCGCTTACCGGTGATCCACACGATGGAATGCCATAGGCCGGATCTGTCCGACCTGCCGCAGGCGAAGCGAGATCGTGGCAATCCTTCGCTCAGGATCGGCGATGAAGGTCCGATGGGCCGCATCCTGATTGTCGGCGAGCCAGGGACGGCGATCCTGCCCGAGCTGGCGCCCATCGATGGCGAGGTCGTGATCGAGAAGCCGGGCAAAGGAGCCTTTTACGCCACGGAGCTCGGCGACATCCTGAAACGGCGCGGCATCGCTCAGCTCGTCTTCGCAGGCGTCACGACCGAAGTTTGCGTCCAGACGACAATGCGCGAAGCGAACGACCGTGGCTACGAGTGCCTGCTCGCCGAGGAGGCGACCGAGAGCTATTTCCCTGAGTTCAAGACCGCCGCCATCGCCATGATCCGTGCTCAAGGCGCAATCGTCGGCTGGACGGCGCATGTGGATGACATATTGGAGGCGATCCATGCCTGAAAGCACCCGCGAACTCTTGACCTCCGGCGGTTGGAAGGAACTGGAATTCAGCCCCTTCCGACCCGATGTCACCATCCATTGGATCCGTCCTTTTGAAGGCGATCAGCCGGGCGTAGCGCTTCTGAAATATGAGGCCGGGGCTTCCGTGCCGCGCCATCGACACGAGGGGCTCGAAACGATCCTGGTGCTTGACGGCACCCAATCCGACGAGGCCGGCGATTACGGCAGTGGCAGCTATTTGGTCAATGCTGCCGGAACCGAACATTCGGTTTGGAGCGACACGGGCTGCGTTGTGCTGATCCAATGGGACCGACCCGTCAGAATACTTGAAGGGGAAACATCATGAGAGCGGATCAGCTTTCGATATCCGTTCCCTTCATGAGGCTACGCAAACGGCCTTACCGCGGTATGATTGACACCGCATTTTTGCGCATCACCGAGGTAGACGATCCCGGTATCGTCATCCATCTTGCCGACATCAGAGATCTGCTCGCCCAAGCCGAAGCTCTTGGGGCGTTCGCCCCCAGTCGCAAGGCCGCCCTTGGGCCTTGCCTTTGCGGTTAAGGATAATATCGACGTCGCCTGCCGCGGAAAGCGACTGATTGGCAGCCTCAACGTCCAAATCTCTCCGTCGGTGCGATGGCATTGTATGAGGTGCTTCGCCGTTGTACTCTATGACAGCGATGGGTGCGCAACGTGCTCGATCCACAGCCGAGGCGAAGTCCGGTCGCGTTTCAACCCGTGAATAAGTAGCCGCGGATATGGAACTTTTCGTCGCCCTTGGCCTGATTATCTTCAAGGTCGCCTTTCTGATTGCGATCCTTCTGTTGCTGCCCTTGCCGCTGACGTGGCTGGAACGCAAGATCGCCGGGCACATGCAGCAGCGGATGGGCCCGATGCGCGTGGGGTGGCATGGGCTATTGCAGCCGATGGCGGACGGGATCAAGCTCTTAACCAAAGAAGATCATATCCCGGCCGAGGCGGACCGCTTCCTGTTCAAACTGGCGCCAATCCTGGCGCTCGTCCCACCTTTTGTAGTGTTCGTCGCGATCCCCTTTGGCGAAAATATCTCGGTCCTTGGCGCCAATATTACGCTCTACGTCTCTAATATGAATGTGGCGATCCTTTTCGTCTTCGCGGTGATCGGGATCGAGGTCTATGGCGTCATCTTCGGTGGCTGGGCCGCTAACAGCAAATACGCCGTTCTGGGTAGCCTCAGGACGTGCGCGCAGATGATCAGCTATGAGATCCCGATGGGCTTCTCGGTCATTGGCGTGGTGATGCTGGCGCAATCCATGAGTCTGCTCTCGATCGTGCGAGCGCAAGCCGATGTCTGGAACATCGTGTATCAACCGATCGGCTTCTTCGTGTTCTTCGTCGCTGGCCTGGCCGAAGCGCAGCGCATTCCCTTCGATTTGGCAGAAGCGGAGGGCGATCTGGGGGCTGGCTTTCATACCGAATACAGCGGCATCCGCTTTGCATTCTTCATGGTCAGCGAATATGCGATCGTATTGCTGGTGTCGGTCCTGGTGGTGATCCTGTTCTTCGGCGGCTGGAACGGCATACTGATCCCCTTGCCGCCGCTTCTCTGGTTTCTGCTCAAGGTCGCGTTTTTCGTCTATTTATTTATTTGGTTCCGCTTCACCTTCCCCCGCTACCGCTACGACCAACTGATGGCGATCGGATGGAAAGTCTTGCTTCCTCTGTCGATCGCGAACATAATTATTACTGGTATTGCCTTCTTTTAGGGGCCACAGGGGGCCCACAGCGAGGCGACAATGTCGCGCGCGCAGCACAGACTTGGAACTTGGATCGGCTGGGCATTCTTCGCCGATCTGGCGAGCGGTTTGGCTTTGACCTTCCGCTACATGTTCTCCAGATCCGTGACCATGCAATATCCTGACAAAGAAAAATGGTTGCCCTACTCGCGCTACCGCGGCCACCACTTTCTGACGCGCGACGACGAGGGTGAGATCAAATGCGTGGCCTGCGAACTCTGCGCACGCATCTGTCCCTGCGACTGCATTGAAGTCGTTCCCTACGAGGATGCGAAGGGCAATCGTCACCCGGCAAAATTCGAGATCGACACGGCCAGGTGCCTGTTTTGCGGGCTTTGCGAGGACGCCTGCCCTGCGGATGCGATCGCTCTTGGCCAGCAGTACGAATTCTCGAGTTTTTCCTCCCGTGACCTGGTGATTGGACGAGAGGATTTGCTCGGCAAGCCGGGCAAGGCGGCAACCGGCGGCGGCGTAGTCGCTGCGTGCCTGAACACCGGACAGGGCGTTCGGGTCGAGACAAGTGAGCCGCAGGGTTACAACTGGTGGCGGAATATCCGGCGAACGTGAAGGCGCTTGCGTGAGGCCGGAGCGTGCAGACAGGAGGCTCAGATGCATGTTTGCCAAATCTTGAAAACCAAATCGCCAGAGCTCATCTCGATCACACCAGATCGGCCGATGGTTGAGGTTCTGCGGCTGTTTCGGKACAACAATATCGGTTTCGTGGTCGTGGGCCGGAAGCCGGGGGAATGCCTGGGTACGCTGTCGGAGCGGGACTGCTGCAACGCAGTGGCTGAATACGGAACCGAAGCACCCATGATGCGGGTGGCCGACATCATGAACCGCAAAGTAGCGACCTGTACGACAGAGGATTTGCTGCCCTATGTAATGGCGATCATGACCAAACGGCGCACGCGCCATGTGTTGGTGATGGAAGGCAACACCCCTATCGGCGTTGTCAGCATCGGCGACGTGGTTAAACACCGGCTCGACGAATCTATGCGCAACGAGCAGGCGTTGCACGAATACATTGCCGGCACCGGTTATCACTGATGGCGCCGGCCTGATGTCCGGATGCAGGGACTAGTCTGTCAGCGGGTTCCCTCAACGCAGACTATCGGGTTTCGGCCCGACGTCCGCGACTGAGGGAACCTCGAAGGTCGCATGCGCCTTTCGAACATCGACCGGACAGGGGTATTCGCCTCGCCGCATCAGCCTGTTGAGACGCAGGGCCCTGTAGTTTTCGGGAACAAATACCAGGCCTTCGGGAAAGCGCCTGTTGACCTTGAGCTTTGCCGTCAATTCGCCCTGAGCGGACCGGACAGTGACCAGATCGCGATCCGAAAGGCCAAGTTGAGCCGCATCCTCCGCACTCATCTCGACATAGGGGTCGTCCGCGACCGTATTGAGGATCTCCGAGCGTTCGGAGAGATATCCGTTATGGAACAGGCAGTCGCCGGTGATCAGCATGAGCTGCTCGGCTGCTTTCGGTGCAGCAGGCGACGCGAAGAACTCGCCAGCCGGTGGCGTCGGGACAGCCTTGGTGAAGGCGCCGTCGGCACCGAGCGCTTCCTGCCTCAACCCGTCGTATGCCGGAATCAGCTCGCCAATCTCGTCGAAGATTTCTCCTTGCATCGATGGCCGCAGCTCTTGATTCCGCAGTGCCGCCACGAAATCGAAGATCGCCAGATTGCCTCGCGCCTCGAGGGCTGGCTCGCGGAATTTGCGGACCATTTGGGTTCGGCCCTCGTTGTTGGTGAAGGTGCCGGTTTCTTCGCCGTAACCTGCCGAGGGCAACACKACCTCTGCCAAACCCGCGGTATCCGTAAGGAAGGTGTCCTGCACGATCAGGAGATCGGCAGCACCAAGTGCCCGTATCACGAAATCCCTGTCGGGATAGGCTATCAAGGGGTCGGTTCCGGCGATGTAGAGCGCGCCCATTCGCCCACCGACACAGAGCTCCAGCATAGCGTCGAGACCCGCGCCGGATTCAGACGGGATTTCGGCACCCCACTTCCGTGCGAGAGTTGCGCGCGCGGCATCATCGGTGACCGCCCGCAGTCCCGGCAAAGCCGCCGGCAGAACCMCCATGTCCCAGGCACCCATCTGGTTGGCGCGGTCGAAGAGGAACTGCATCGCGGGGCCTTTGCCAAGTAGGTGGAGAACCCGCAGCAGGTTGTTGAGCTGCTGCAGCGTCGCTCGCGCTTCCGGCAATCTCAGCAGTTCAACGCTGACAAGCACGGTGACGCTGCGACCCTTCTCGAGCGCTTCGGCCAGACGATCCAGCCCGTCACTATCGATACGCGCCGCCGGCCTACCGACTTTTGCGCTGATGTCGCCCAAAGTCTGACCCAGCAAGGCCTGGTCAGCGGCCGCCACGAGCCCGGCTACCACGGCCGCCAGGCTTGCCGCCTCTCCGCCTGGGGGAACACGAACAACCACCCGCGCATCGGCGTCCAGACGGGATGGCCGCGCCGATAGCATCAGCAATGCGGTGTGACGCCGCCGCGCGCCATCCCGCAGCAGATATTCGGTGACGGGGTTCTCCTCCGTCACATTGCCGCCAACGATGAACACGCAGTCGTTGCCGATCACTTGGTCGAGCGGTGCGCGGCTGTAAAAGCGTGCCACCAACGGACCGAGTATATCGAAGGGAGTGGACCAGCGCGTCGAACAGTCAATATTATTGGTCCGCAATACCGTCCGCATCAGCTTCTGGAACTGATAAAGCACCTCATTGGGCAGGCGCGGCGAGGCCAGCCCGCCGGCAGCCTTGCCCTCGACGGCAGACAGCCGCCCGCGGAGATAGTCCCCCGCTTCGTCCCAGGAAACCGGAACCAGGACGCCGTCACGACGGATCATCGGCCGCTTGATCCGGTCCCGGCTCGCGACGAAGTCCAGACCGAAACGGCCCCGCACGCAGAGCGTTTCGCGGTTAAGCCCCTGATCCCACTTCGAACGTACCCGCATGAATTCGCCCTTGCGCGTCCCCACCGTTAGCTGGCAACCGGTGCCGCAATGCGGGCAGACGGTATCGGTCTCGACCAGATCCCAGGGCCGCGCCTTGTAGCGATAGGGGAAGCTCATCAGCGCGCCGACCGGACAAACCTCGACGCAATTACCGCACTGATCGCAGCTCGCAAGGCTGCCCTCAAAACCGGTGACGGCAGTATCCATGCCTTTTTCGACGGTTCCAAGCGCGACCGCGCCGACGACCTCCTCACACACCCGGACGCAGCGCTGGCACTGGATGCAGCGGTTGACGTTCATGATGATCACCGGGCTGAGGCGGATGTCTTCAGAGTGGAACACACGCTTTTCATCGCGGAACCGGCTTTCGCGAGGCCCGTAGGCCATCACCATGTTCTGAAGCTCGCATTCGCCGCCCTTGTCGCAGATCGGGCAATCGAGAGGGTGGTTGGCGAGCAGCATATCGAGCATGGAAGAGCGCGTTTCCTCGATGAGCGGCGTGTTCGTTCGCACCACCATGCCGTCGGTGACCGCGGTGGCGCAGGACGGCTGCAGCCGCCGTAGCCCCTCGATCTCCACCAGACACATGCGGCAGGAGGCGAGCGCCGGCAGGCGCTTCAGATAACAGAAGGTCGGGATGTCGATGCCCAAACGTTGGGCGGCCTGCAGTACTGTCGAACCGGCCTCAACTTCCAGCGTTTGTGTGTCGATCGTAACATTAACCATGACTTCCTCACGCTTCTCACCCAGCGCGTTCCCTAGTGAAACGGGCACCTCCGCTCCTCGATATGGGCGACGAATTCAGATTCGAAATGCTCCAGCGCCGCCCGCAGCCCCATGGCCGCGCCGTCGCCCAGAGCACAAAACGTATTGCCGAAAATGCCCTTGCAGAGCGCCTTTAGCTGTTCGAGGTCGCCCGGTGCGCCCTCCCCGGCCTCAATCCGGCGTAGCACCTTCACGACCCAGTTCAACCCTTCACGGCAAGGGGTGCATTTGCCGCAGGACTCATGATGGAAGAACTCGATGATCCTGGTGGCGACCCTGACCACGCAGGTTGAGTCGTCGATCACGATGACCCCGGCCGAGCCGAGCATCGAGCCGACAGCGGCTAGCGAGTCGAAGTCCATTCCCACGTCCAGACCGCGCTCCGGGATCAGGGGCGCCGAAACCCCACCGGGGATCACAGCCTTGATCTTGCGCCCCGGCAGCGCGCCACCGGCGTGGTCCTCGACCAGTTCGCGCAGCGGTATGCCCATTGGCAACTCGAAGAGGCCGGGCCTGCGCACCTGCCCGCTGAGGCAATAGAGCTTCGGGCCGGGGCTCTTTTCCGGGCCGACATCACGGAACCAATCAGCGCCCCGCATAACGATATGCGGCACGCAGACCAGTGTCTCGACATTGTTGATAACGGTCGGACTGGCATAGAGCCCGGCCACAGCCGGAAATGGCGGCTTTAATCGCGGCTGAGCCCGCTTGCCCTCGAGCGACTCGAGCATCGCAGTCTCCTCGCCGCAAATATAGGCGCCCGCGCCGCAGTGAATGTGTACGGTGAAATTGAAGTCCGAGCCCAGAATGCCCCTTCCGAGGTAGTGCTTTTCATGAGCCTCGGCGATCGCCTGCTCCAAGCGCCGTATCGCCGTTACGTATTCTCCGCGAATATAGACATAGGCGGTTTCGGCTCCAATCGCGTAAGCGCTAACCGCCAGCCCCTCGATGAGCTGATGCGGGTCACGCTCCATGATGATCCGGTCCTTAAAGGTGCCCGGTTCACCCTCGTCGGCGTTGCAGCACAGATATTTCGGCTTATCGACCCGTTTCGGCACGAAGCTCCATTTCATGCCCGTGGGGAATCCGGCACCGCCGCGACCACGCAGGTTGGATTTCTTGACGAGTTCGACGACCTCGTCGGGCGTGTACTCGCGCAGCACCTTTGCCAGCGCCTGGTAGCCGCCGCCAGCCTCATAGGTCGAGAGCAAATGACCGTCGGGCACTCCGATATTCTTGAGAAGAACCGGCTCGAACATGGCTACGCTCCCGGCCGCATAGAGGCGGGCTCAATGCCCGCTGCCCGCCCGGCTGTCGCCCGAAGGCGGTTCAAGAGTGCATCGATGCGCGCGATGTCGAGGTTGCCGTGATAGTCGTCGCCGACCTGCATCGTCGGAGCCATCTCGCAAGCGCCGAGGCATTCGACGGTCGAAAGCGTGAACAGTCCGTCCGGGGTGGTGTCACCCTTCTTGATCCCCAGCACCGTTTCCAAATACTTCAGCAGGTTGTCGGACCCACATAGCATGCAGGAAACATTGTCGCAGAGCTGCAGGTGGAACATCCCCACCGGCTCCGTATGGAAATGGGTGTAGAAGGTCGCCAGTTCGTAGACCCAGATCCTCTCGACCCCCAGAATGTCCGCAACCTCTTCCAACACCGGACCGGGCAGATGGCCATGTTCTCTCTGGGCGATCAGAAGCGCGGGCATGATCGCCGAGCGCCGGTTGGGATACCGCACTGCCGCTTCTTCGATCTTTTCTCGCATGGTCATCGCGTCCAAATCCCCTGCTACTTGTCCACCTCCGCCATCACGGGGTCGAGGCTGCCGAGAACGGCGATCATGTCCGCCAGGTAGCGGGCGTTGGTGACCCCGAAAAGTGCCTGAAGGTTTACGAAAGAGGGCGCCCGCACCTTCATGCGGAACGGCTTTGGCGACCCGTCGCTGATAATGTAGAAGCCGAGCTCGCCTTTCGGCGCTTCGATCGCCGAATAGACCTCGCCCTTCGGCACTTTGAAGCCGTAGGCCGACAGGTCGAAATGCTGGATGAGCGCCTCCATCGAGCAGTGCACCCGATGCTTGTCCAGCGGGAAGGCGATTGTCGGCATGTCGATCTGGAACGGCCCCTCGGGCATCTGTTCTATGCATTGTTCGATAATCCGGATGCTTTCGCGCATCTCGTCGACCCGGCATCGCCAGCGTGCGTAGCAATCGCCCTCCTTGCGAGTAATGACGTTGAAATCGACCCGATCATAAATTTCGTAGGGTTCGTCGCGCCGGATGTCCCAGTCTACTCCACAAGCACGCAGGTTCGGGCCGCTCAGGCCGAGATCGATAGCGTCCTCGGCAGAGATTACGCCGACTCCTTCGGTGCGCTTGAGGAACACCCTGTTATCTTCGAGCAACCGCTCATAGTCGCGGATCCGGTTCGGGAAGATATCGCAGAATTCCCTGATCTTCGGAAGGAAACCGTCGGGCAGGTCTTCGCGTAACCCGCCAACCCTGCAAAATGAGGTGTGCATACGCGCACCAGTAATCATTTCCATCAGGTCCATGATCATTTCGCGCTCGCGCATGGCGTAAAGGAGCGCGGTCATGGCGCCGAGGTCCATCGGCAACGCGCCGGTGATCAGGAGATGGCCGGAAATCCGCGCCAGCTCGGCCATCATCACGCGGATATATTGCGCCCGCGGCGGTGCTTCTATGCCGAGGAGTTTCTCCACCGCCAGCGCAAAGGCCAGGTTGTTCGAAGGCGGGCAGAGATAGTCGAGCCGGTCCGTCAACGGAAAAATCTGGGTATAGGTGAAACTCTCCGCCAGCTTTTCGGTGCCGCGATGAAGGTAGCCGATATGCGGGTCCACGCGCTCGACACACTCGCCATCCAGTTCGAGGACGAGCCGGAGAACCCCGTGAGTGCTGGGGTGCTGCGGGCCGAGATTGAGAAGCACTTCCCTGGTATTGAGCGCTTCGCCTTCCGGCCTGCTGAGCTCGGTGACTTCGGTCATCTCAACTTTCCGGCGTCGAACGGCCTCCCTGTGGAATGTCCCTAGTCGCGAGGTCGGGCTGCGTTGGGGGCGGGCCTTCAGCACCGAAGGGATTCAATTTGTCCTTGTAGCCACGCAGGGGGAAATCCTTGCGCTGGGGAAAGCCCTGGAAACCCTCCCACATGTAGATCCGGCGCAGATCGGGATGGCCCTCGAACCTGATGCCATACATGTCCCACGCCTCACGCTCATGCCAGTTGGCCGTACGCCAGACGCCTATGACCGAGGGAACCTGCGGCGGATCGCCGAGCCGGCATTTGATGCGAACCCGCCACCTGTTGGGTAGCGAATAGAGGTGATACACCGCCTCGAACCGCGGCGTTTCGGGGTAATGATCAACCCCGCAGATGTCCGAGAGGAAATTGAATTGCAGCGCCGGATGTTCTTTCAGAAACCGGCAGAACTCGACGATCGCAGCAGGTGGAACAGCGAAGACGTGAATACCATGCCCGACGCCGAGGTCCTCGATTACTTCGCCGAAACGCTCCATGATCAGAGCGTGATTGAGAAGCGGCCCCATACTCATGACGTTGCAACGCGATCGAGAGGCGTCCCGGCCAGTGCGCGAGATCTCTTGATCTTCTCTTGAAGTAGCAGAAAGCCATGCATCAGTGCCTCCGGACGGGGTGGACAGCCGGGCACATGCACGTCGACCGGCACGAAGGTTTCCGACCCCTGGACCACGGCGTAGGTGTTGTAGACCCCGCCTGAAATAGCGCAGGTCCCCATTGCGATCACCCAACGCGGTTCCGGCATCTGATCATAAAGCCGCCGCACGACGGGCGCGAATTTCCGGGTCACGGTACCGGCGATGATCATCACATCGGACTGTCGCGGCGAAGGACGGAACACCACGCCGAAGCGGTCAAGATCATAGCGAGCGCACCCCGCCGAAATCATCTCGATGGCGCAGCAGGCAATTCCGAAGGTCTCAGGCCACAGGGCCGACCTTCGACTCCAGCTAATAATGCTGTCGGCCGTCGTGAAAAGCACGCTGTCGCGGATCGCATCGTTTACGCCTCCCATTCCAGCGCTCCTTTCAGCCAGGCGTAGGCGAAGCCCACAAGAAGCAACAACATGAAGACGAACATCTCGACATAGCCGACCAGCCCGATCTCTTTCAGGACGACAGCCCAGGGAAAAAGGAACATCGCTTCGACATCGAAGACGACCAGCAGGATGGCGAGAATAAAAAACGGCACCCTGAAGCGGCCGCCGGCAGCCTCTCCCGCCGCGTCCATCCCGCATTCATAGGGCATGTTCTTCGCAGGATAGGGATTGGAGGGGCGCAGTAGCGAGGAGACGAAAAGCGTCACTCCCGCCACCAGAGTCACTCCAGCGACCATGAAAAGAACCGGCAAGAATTCCATTGCAGTCATATCACACTGCACCGGTCACCCAACTGGGGGCTTCCTCGGGCGGCGACCGACCTCGTTTGGGACCAGTAAAGCGGTCGCTCCGGAAAGCGGTTTGGGCAATCCTTTCCTGAGTTGTCAGTTTATTCCGTCGGGCGGGTCATTGCAAATCCAATTGATCAGCCGCCAAACAGCGAATGTTGGGCAAGCCTCAGAAACCACGATGGAAATATGCCGATACCGATTGTGCCGGCGGCGGTAAAGGCGAGCGTGGCCCGCACCAATGGCGTCAGCGCCGGAGAGAAGGCCCTCCCTGGCTCACGCATATAGATCACCATGACGATACGGATGTAGAAGTATGCGGCAACGGCGCTCAGCAGCACCGCGATCACCGCCAGCGTGACGAAACCCCGCTCGACGAGCGCAACCAGAACATAGAACTTGGCGAAGAACCCGGCTGTCGGCGGAATGCCGGCCAAAGAGAAGAGATAGAGCAGCATCAGAAGCGCAAGCCMGGGATGCGACTTGGCCAAACCCGCATAGTCTTCGATGACCTCACCCGAAAAATCGCCATTCCGCATCATGATGATGGTAGCGAAAATGCCGAGGTTCATGAAAGAGTAGATCAGTAGGTAGAGCATGACGCTGGCGATGCCGTCCGGACCGCCGGCGGCCACGCCGAAAATCGCGAACCCGGCATGGGCGATGCTGGAATAGGCCAGGAGGCGCTTGAAATTATCCTGCACCAGCGCCACGAAACTGCCAAGTGCCATCGTCGCCACCGCAATGACCGCAACGATGATCCAAACGTTCGAGGCTGCAACCAGCGGATTGAGGAACACGCGCAGGATCACCGCAAACCCCGCCGCCTTGGGGCCTACTGACATGAAGGCCGTAATCGTCGTCGGCGCGCCTTCATAAATGTCTGGCACCCACATGTGGAACGGGACCGCACCGACTTTGAAGACCAGCCCCGCGACGATGAAAACCACCGCCAGCAGTAATCCGGGATCAAGCGGATCACCGGTCACCGCCGCAGCCATCCCGTCGAGCTGCGTCGTACCGGTGAGTCCATAGACCAGAGAAACGCCGAAAAGGAAAATCCCGGTCGAGACCGAGCCGAGGATCACATATTTCAGCGCCGCTTCGTTCGACCGCCGTTGCTGGCGCAAGAAGCCGGTCAGCACGTAGGTGCAAAGCACCATAAGTTCGAGGCCCACATAGATCGACAGGAGATCGGTCGCCGATGCCATGATCATCATTCCCGAAAGCGCAAAGAGCAGGAGGACGTAATATTCGCTACTCCCGATCCCCTCGATATCGGCATATTTTCGTGAAAGGAGGAGTGTCAGAACAGTGGCCAGGTAGAACACGAACTTGAAGAAGACCGCGAAGCGGTCGACGATGAACATGCCCGCGTAAGCCGGTCGCACTTCGCTTGCCAGCATGAGGGTTGCCAGGGCGGCAATCAGCACGATCACGACCGAAGCCCAGACAAGGAAATATTCCTGCTCCTTTCGCACGAACTGTCCCAGGATCAGCAGGATGCAAGCTCCGGTGACCACCACGATCTCGGGTATGCTCGCCAGGATCGACTGGAGAAGTGCTGCGTCGGTCATTGGCCGCTCCCCTCACCGTGTACATGGGCCAACAGATGCTTTACCGAGACATCGATGATGCTGAGAAACGGTTTCGGGTAGAGCCCGACCCAAAGCACGAAGACAGCCAGTGGCAAGATCGCAGCCATTTCGCGGGCATTCACATCGCGTATCTTGAACCGAATGCCGATGCTGGGCGGACCGAGTGCAACTTTCCCATACATGCCAAGCAGATAGGCCGCACCCAGCAACGCGCCCAAAATGGCTGCCGCGCCGGCCGCCAGATTGACGGCAAACCCACCCGACAGCACCAGCAGCTCTCCCACGAATGAATTCGTTCCCGGCAGCGCCATTGACGACAGGGTGAACAGCGCAAGAAACGCGGTGTAAACCGGCGCCACCTTCATCAAACCGCCATAGTCCGCGATGCTGCGAGTATGTGTCCGCTCGTAGATCAGGCCAACGAACAGGAACAACGCGCCCGTTGTTACGCCATGATTGAACATTTGCAGAATACCGCCCTCTAGCCCGCGGAGGTTCAGCGCAAAAATTCCCAGCGTGACGAAGCCCATATGGCTGATGCTGGAATAGGCCACCAGCTTTTTCAGATCATCCTGCGCCAGCGCAAGCAATCCGCCATAGACGATCGCAAGCGCCGAAAGCCCTAGCATCAGCGGCGAATAATACAGCGACGCCTGCGGTAGCATCGGCAGCGAGAACCGCAGAAATCCATAGGCTCCCATCTTCAAGAGTACGCCGGCGAGGATGATGCTGCCCGCCGTCGGCGCCTGCACATGAGCATCCGGCAGCCAGGTGTGAACCGGGACCATCGGCACTTTGACCGCGAAGGCGATCAGGAAGGCGAAGAACAGCCAGGACTGCACCCGGAACGGCAAATCCTGTGCTGTGAGTGCAAGGATGTCGAAGGTCTTGCCGCCGTGGAGATAGAGCACGATGACGCCGATCAGGAACAGAAGACTGCCCGCCAGCGTGTAGAGGAAGAATTTGAACGCTGCATAGACCCGACCGTCGCCGCCCCAGACACCGATGATCAGATACATCGGGATCAGCATGGCCTCCCAGAAGACGTAGAACAGGAAGAGGTCGAGCGCGCAGAACACCCCTAGCATCAGAGTCTGCATGACCAGCAGAGTGACCATGAACTCCTTCACCTTGCGGTCGATCGCTCTCCACGAAGCGAGCACGCAGATCCCACTCAACAGCGCAGTCAGAAACACGAAGAGCGCGCTGATTCCATCGATGCCAAGGGCATAGGTGATCCCGAGTGCGGGCACCCAAAGTCGCGTCTCGGTGAACTGCATCGCGTGGGTGGTGGTGTCAAAACCAGCAAGCATAACAATGCAGAGAGCAAGATCGAGGACGGTGACGAAGAGTGCTGTCCAGCGTGCCGCGTCGTCGTTGCGCAGAAACATCAAAACCGCTGCGCCGGCGGCAGGCGTGAATACGATGAGACTAAGAAGCGGGAATCCCATCGCACCCCCTACCGCCAGACCACGGCGAAAACGACGGTAGCTGCGATTACACCGGCGATCATCGCCAGCGCATAATGGGTGACGACGCCGGTCTGGAGCCGCCGCAGCGCCCCGCCACCGCGCAAAATCGAGCGAGCAACGCCGTTCACGACAGCATCCACACCGGTGAGATCAATCCGCAGCCCGGTCCGCGCCGCGCCATGCAGGAAGGGCAGCGCTGCGGTCTCGGAGACATCGCTCACGGCCTTCTCGTAGCGCGCCAGCGGTTTTTCGGCGAGCCACATGAAGCACCGCGCACCCTTGCGATAGAACCAGTCGGTATCGATGCTAATCGTGTTCTCGGGATCGAGCGCCTTGAGGAACACTACAAACCCCAGGGCGGTGAACATCAAGAGGCCGAGACTCTCGGTAACATGGAGCCCTGTATAGGGTTCGAAGTCGACCGGATAAGGCAGAAGCGCATAGAGCGGCTGCGGGAACACTCCAATCGCAATGCAGAGCACCGCCGCCATGGCCATCGCAACCAGCATGTTGCGTGGCGGCTCCCTCGCCTCCAGTTTCCGATCCGTGCCAAAAAACATGTAATAGGGGAGCTTGAGCCCGGTGTGCAGGAACGTTCCGGACGACGCCGTCGTCAGCGCCAGGACCACCAGCGCCCGATGATCCGCTCCGGCGGCGGCTATCACCATCGATTTGGTAACAAAGCCTGAGAAGAACGGAAATGCCGAGATCGCGAAAGCGCCGACCATGTAGAGCGCCACCGTCAGCGGCATGGTCTTGTAGAGCCCGCCAAGCTCCGTGAGCTTGCGCCGCCCGGTGACGTAGATCACCGCCCCGGCGCCCATGAAGAGCAGGGCCTTATAAAGGATATGCGCGAAGGCATGGCTGGTGGCTCCGTTTATTGCCATCTCAGTCCCTATGCCGATGCCCGCCACCATATAGCCCACCTGACTGACGATGTGATAGGCGAGAAGCCGCCGGCAGTCGTTCTCGAGCACCGCGTAGACGACGCCGTAGAGCGCCATCGCCGTGCCAAGCCAAACCAGAAGCTCGGTGCCTGGAAACGCCCTTGCCAGAACATAGACGGCGGTCTTGGTGGTGAAAGCACTCATGAACACCGCTCCGGTAATCGTCGCCTCCGGATAAGCATCGGTTAGCCATGCGTTGAGTGGTGGCACCGCCGCGTTGAGGATGAACCCGGCGAGGATCATATACGCGCCCACGCCCATTCCACCCTCGATCGCCCCCCTTTCCATTGGACCAAAGAGCAACGAGCCAGTGGCGAGGCTGTGGAGAATGATGCCGCCGAGCAGAACAACGCCGCCAGTGATATGGACCATGAGATACCGGAACCCCGCCCGGATCGCCGGCCCGCCGCGTTGCGCGAAAACCAGGTAGGCGGAAGCGAATGCCATGGCTTCCCAGAACATGTAGAGGGTCAGGTAGTCACCGGCGAACACCACACCGAGCGCGCCGCCGACATAGATGTAGGCGGCCACATGCTGGCCAGCATCCGTCAGGTGTAGCGCATAGACCATGCCGATCAGCGCCATGATGGTGAAAACGGTGGCAAAGACGATGCTGAGCTTGTCGACCTTCGCGATCAGGAGTTCCTGCCCAATGAATCTCACCTCGCCATAGCTGCCGGGCTGCATCATGAGCACGGCGAGGATCGCCAGCGCCGGGATTACCAGCAGATAGACTTTGCGGATCGCCCCGCCGAGGAACGGGATCGGCAGAGCGCCGAGGATGAAGAGCAGAGCCGGGTGGATGAAGTCAGTCATAATAATCCTCGCGCCGCATCAGCCCGGCCCGATGGCCGAGAAACTTCGAAACGAAGATGATCAATATGCAGGAGCCGAAGCCGTAAACGGCGGACCAGCCAGGCAGGCGATCCCACAGATATTCGGCGTGTTCATGAGAGACCAGAAAGTCAGCCGCGACGATCAGAATGAGCGCTAGATAGAATAGTTGGCGCCGCCGCCTCGCATAGCCTTCATCACCAAAGAAGTCGATGACACGCTTGATCATTTGACCACTCCGTCCGCCAGGGTGAGGAAATAGCCGGGAAAAATGCCCATCAGCACGGACAGGATGGCGGTCGCGACAAGCGGGATCGTGACCATCGGAATTTCACGAACCGTCGCCGGGCTTTCCTCGGCCTCCGTCCCGAAAAAGGCGGCGTAGCTGACCGGCAGGAAATAGGCTGCATTCAGGATCGAGCTCACCAGGAGCACGGCCAGGAACGCTATCTGTCCCGCCTGTACGGAGCCCATGGTCAGATACCATTTGCTGATGAAGCCCGCGGTCGGCGGTATCCCGATCATGCTCAACGAAGCGATGAAAAATGCGCCCATCGTCCAGGGCAGCCTGCGGCCGATACCGGCCATGTCGCTGATGTTTCGCTTGCCGGACGCGCAATAGATCGACCCGGCGCAGAAAAACAGCGTGATCTTTGAGAATGCGTGCGCAGCCATGTGGACAATACCGCCGACCATCGCGACCGGCGACAGCAGAACCGCGCCCAGCACGATGTAGGAAAGCTGGCTGACTGTCGAATAGGCAAGCCGCGCCTTCAAGTCGTCCCGCGTCAAGGCATAGATCGACGCCATCAGGATCGTGAACGAAACCAGATAGGCTGTGGCGATGCCGAGGCCCAGCTCGCCAACCAGCTTGATGCCGAAGACATGGAACACCACCCGCAGCAAGCAAAACACGCCCATCTTGACCACGGCTACCGCATGCAGGAGCGCGCTGACCGGCGTCGGCGCCACCATCGCGGCAGGCAGCCAGGCATGCATCGGCATCACCGCAGCCTTGGCGAAGCCAAAAAGATAGCAAAAATAGACGACCGTCAGCAGCGCCGCGGAGGCATTGGCGCCCGCCAACAGCCCTCCTTCTACAAAATCGAGCGACCCCGCAATGGAGTAGGTCAGCGCCAGTGCGGCAAGCAGCACACTTTTCGAGGTCCCCATCAAATAGACAAGATACTTGTGGGCGCCCTTCCATCCCTCTTCGTCTTCATGGTGGTAGACGAGCGGATAGGTAACGAGGCTGAGCACTTCGTAGAAGACGACCAAGGTGAACAGATTGGCGGCGAAGGCGCCCCCAACGGCCGCCGCGAGACTGGTGGCGAAGCAGGCGAAGAAGCGGGTCTGCGCATGCTCGTTCAGGTGTCGCATGTAGCCGATGGAATAGATCGCAGCCACGATCCACAGAAGCGACGAGATGGTGGCGAAGACCATGCCGAGCGCATCAGCCCGGAACGCGAACTCGACGCCCGGCAAGATTTCGAACAGGCGCAAATCGACGGTCCCGCCCGAAAGCACCGTGGGGGCCATCGAGGCGACAATCGCGAACAGGACGATTGCGGCCAATGGCGAGACGAGATCGCGGAGTTTTTCGCGGTTGTTTAAGAGCAGAATCATCAGCGCCGCCAGGCCTGGGACGGCGACGGCAAGCAGTGGCCGGATCGATATCACCGGGTCCAAGCCGCTATCCTTTCATCATGGTCACGTCGTCGACCTTGAGGGTGGATTTGTTCCGCACAAGGGCGACCAAGATGCCGAGGGCCACGGCAACCTCGGCCGCGGTAATTGCGATGACGAAGATCGCGAAGATCTGCCCGCGGAAATCGTCATACTGACGCCCAAAGGCGATGAAGTTGATGTTGACCGAGTTGAGCAGCAGCTCCAGCGACATCAGCACCACCAGAATATTGCGCCTGAGCAACACCCCTGCCGCCCCGATCACGAACAGGACCACTGCGAGCAAAATATACCACCAGAGCGGAACCATTACTCCGACTCCTTTCGCGCCAGAACAATGGCGCCGATCAGAGCCGCCAGCAGAATGACGGAGGCGACTTCAAACGGCAGGAGATAGTCGGCGAAAAGTGTCGTGCTGAGCTGCCTGATCTGATCACCGCCACGCGCAGCGACGGGCTCCGTGATCGAAAAGCGGTGGCTCCGGAGCACCAGCACGAGCATCTCGACCCCAAGCAGAACGAGGAGCACCAGAGCCGGCAGATTGCCACCCGGCAAGAACCGCTGCAACGCCGCTTCGCGCACATCGATCATCATGATCACGAATAGGAACAGCACCATGATCGCGCCGACATACACGAAGATCTGGATGACCGCGAGCAACGGTGCCCCGAGTAAGACGAAAATTGCGGAGATCTGCAGGAAACAAGCCATCAGCGCCAATGCGCTATGAACCGGATTCCGCGCGACGACCACCGTCAGGGCCGCAATCACGGACACCGTAGCGAACAGAAGAAAGAACCCCTGATCCATCGACGCCACCCTCCCACGCGAGCTCTCACGCGGCGCGAGACGGCCGTATTTGAGTTGGCTCCGCACTTCAGGTGCATTCACAAATTGTGCCCTAGTCTTGGATTTTTCACAAGATTGTTGTCACTTGCGGAGCAAGCAAGCCGGCCCGAATGTGATGAAAATCACTCGCGAAGGTCTATAGGGATTTGCTTGAAGCGCAGCGGCCGATCAGATGTCCTCTTGCCTTGGTCGTTCCATCTGCAGCATCTGTTTTTCCACCTGGTCGGAAACAGCCCCAAATTGCTTTCAGTGGCCATCGAGGCCGGCGCCGCTCCTTAGTCGAATTGTTCACCGTGTCCGATCTGTTCGCGAACAGCATCGCCGCTGGGAGGATCACCAGCAGTATCCGGGTTAGCACTGTTGGCGTTCTCGAGAGAGTGGGCCGCCTCGACCAGTGCGACGTGTACCTCTCGAGTGCCCCACCCCGCTTTGTTCGCACAGGCGATGACGTCTTCCAGGGCCTCTCTGGCTGCCGCCTTCAATTCCTCGATGCGCTGCTGTGGATTCTGGGATTGCGGTGATGGAAACGGCATGGTCGGCTCCAATGGACGACGGGGGTAACCCGTAGGACATCGGTCGGTTCCGCCGGCGCCTTGAGGGATCGCTAAATTATCGCGGAAAAACCTCCCGTTAACCAACGAATATCTACCCTTCCTAAGTCGATTCCGGCCGCGCTCAACTTTTGAAGGATTCACCCAATGGCTGATGATACCGCAAAGATCGCACGCTCCGCAGACGAACAGGCAGCGGAGGACCACTTCTGCGAATTCCCAGGTTGTGTGAAATGGGGCGCTCTCGGATACGACGTCGGGCACGGTGAAGCTCAGTGGTTTTGCTCCGAGCACAGGTGGGATGACTACCGTCTAGGTAAAGCACGGCGGTCTTTTTTCGATGAGGAAGCATCCGGGATCGAGGCAATCATGGTCGAACCTCGTGCTGCAGCCTTTCGCTGATCTCTAGTCTCGTCCCAGTTAGTTGCGGCAGAGCCCCCTCATGCCGGTGCTGACAGATAGCGTTGTTTCGACCATCCAAACGAAAGTGAGCTCCTGTGCCCTACTCTGCCTCCAACATCCTTCTTGATCTCGACGGCACCTTGGTCGATTCCCAACCAGGCATCCTTTCGAGCTGCCGTGCGGCATTGCGGGCTCTTGGTCATGAAACGGACCCCGAGATGGATATCCGTTCGATTATTGGGCCGCCTATCGAAGACGTGATGCGTTACCTTCTCAGCTCGTTCGGCGATGATCGCGTCGCGCAAGCAGTCGATGCCTATCGATCTGACTACGGAACTCGTGGCCTCCTGCTAAGCGAGCTCTACCCCGAGATCAGGGAAACGCTCGTTGGGCTACATTCTCGAGGCATCCGTCTCTTCTTGGCGACCTCCAAACGGGAAACTTTCGCTCGGCGCATTCTTGACAATCACGGACTGCCTAGCCTGTTTCAGGGCATATATGGTTCGGTACCCGGAGCCGGTCTGGATCATAAGCCTGAACTGCTAGCGCATATCCTACGGGATACCGGCCTGGCCGCCGAAGACTGCATCATGGTCGGCGATAGAAAATTTGACATCGTCGGAGCCCATGCGAACCGGATGCATGCCGTCGGTGTTCTTTGGGGCTATGGTAGCCGCGAAGAGCTCGAACTTGCTGGCGCGGACCTCATCGTTGATGCTCCGCGAGAAGTGGCGTCGCTTGCCGGGTGAGACGTGGGTTGTTCTTATTGCTCGTACGAAGCTTGCGGCCTTCACAAAACGCCGTGGCTTGATTGTGCCACCTGACAATCGATCCTTGCCATCGCTTTGTCAGCCGAGGCATCAGGTGTTACTCTTTATGCGCCCTTTCGAGGCGATCACGTCTGATGCGCGCCGACGACCTTCCCGCGGGCCACGACTTCAAACAATGATCGTCGAGGTTTACACGAGGACCTCTACCCGATAGAGGCTCGCATAGGCCCGTCCCGCGCTAGCGCACACCGCATCCAGACAAGAGAAATGACCAATATGAACGACCAGAACGACGACTATATCTATGACGAGGCAACCGGCGAGTGGCGGCCAGCTTCCGAAATTGCTGCGGAGAAGGCTAAAGCGGCAGAGGTTCGCGATGCTGCAGGCAATGTTCTCGCAGACGGGGATTCCGTCGTCCTGATCAAGGACCTCAAGGTCAAAGGCGCCGGCCAGACGTTGAAGCAGGGAACTGTCATCCGGTCAATCCGGCTGACCGACAACCCGGAAGAGATCGATTGCCGTCACGATGCGATCAAGGGTCTGGTCTTGCGCACCGAGTTCGTCCGCAAGCGCTGATTTCAGCCGCGATCCTTCAACCGGCGCCTGCATAGTGGTTTGACCGGCGAAGTCTTTGGCAAGCACAGACATCACAGGACCCACCATCGCCTGGGGTGGGCTGTGGCTTGCCGCAAATACGGGGAGCAAGGCGGGCTTGCCCCAACCTGCTGATCGTTTTTAGCGCAGAACGATATGATTGCGCAAAATGCAACCTATTCTATTTATCGGTTGGCAGCGCTTTTGATTTATCTCGATAGGCGGGGTTGATGGCCGCTGTGCGACCGCACGAGCGAAGCCGCCAGCCGCGACATAAATCCATCCGTCTTCCAACCAGCTCCCTTAGGCGAGTCACTTGGACAACCGCCTCCTCCAATTTTCAGGCTATATGATGAAAGCACAATTTCGCTCTTTCGCCATTTCCATTGTCATCGTCGCAGCATTGGCAGGATGCCAAACTGCAAAGCCTATCGCTATGAGCGTTGTGGCCACACCGACCGCGAAGGGCACGCAATATGGCGATGTCCTGGCGCCGCAGCGTGCCGCCGGTCAGGATATCCCGGCGCTAAAAGGCCAGAAGATCGTCACGGTGCGGGCATACGAAGATGTTCGCAAGAAGGACGCACAACTTTCCACCAGAACGGAATTGGAAGGCATCGACTGCGCGTTGGATAGCGAGGGGTATCGCGCCTCTGTGAAGACTCCGGCAGAAATTCGAGTGCCTGACTACGGCTATGCATCACGCCCGGTTGCTGTCCACTGCCAGGCCCCAGGTTACAGGACCGGCTTTGCAAGCGTTCAGCCTTTCGACGAAACATCCCATGATCGCATGGCGGCAGCAAGCAACAACGGTCTTGTCACGATGGTGGCAGTCGCCTTGGTCGATGCCGCGACAGACAAGAAAAAACATGACTACAGCTATCCGCCCGTATTCGTGACGATGAACCGGATTGGCTGTGAAAAAGACAAGGCCGGATGCCACTAACGCATAGCGAATGCCGGTGCATTTGGCTGAAAAAACGGGATCTGCTCTCTCGCAGATCCCAAATCACCTGGCGTTGATGCCTGCCGTAGCCAATAGTTTCGACTCTTAGGCCGCAGCCCTTCCCTTTTGAACCGACGTATTTCCATGTCTTGAAACATCATCGAAGCGGAATTGCTCGAGCAATTCGAACAGGGCAGCGGCCTCGCGGGCCAAGCCGTGGCTGGCGGCCGTCTGTTCTTCGACCATTGCCGCATTCTGTTGCGTGCTCTGGTCAACCGTGTTCACAGCCTGGTTGATTTCGCCAAGCGCCGTCGATTGTTCGCGCGCCGCGTCGACGATCGCGGATACATTGGCGTTGATCTCTCCTACCTGAGAGGCGATTTCCTCCAGAGCCGCACCGGCCTTGGTAACAAGAGTGACGCCATTTCCGACGTGGGTGCCTGACGCGGTGATCAGGCTTTTGATTTCCTTGGCCGCAGTCGCCGATCTCTGCGCAAGCTCGCGGACTTCCTGTGCCACAACGGCAAAGCCCTTGCCCGCTTCGCCGGCTCTTGCAGCTTCGACACCGGCGTTCAGTGCCAAAAGATTTGTCTGGAAGGCGATCTCATCGATCACGCCGATGATGTTGGAGATTTCGCGGGAAGAGCTTTCAATCTGGCCCATGGCCGTAACGGCATCGCGAACCACCTGGCCGGAATGCTCGGCATGATCCCGCGTCCGGGTGACCAGCCTGCCGGCCTCTTCCGCACGACGGCTCGAATCCTTGACGGTCGTTGTGATCTCTTCCAGCGCCGCAGCCGTCTCTTCGACAGATGCTGCCTGCTGTTCGGTTCGTTTTGCCAGATTGTCTGCGGCAGTCCGGATCTCGTTTGAACCGGCTGAAATCGCCTTGGCATTTTGAGCGATAATTCCCATCGCATCCTTCAGCTTGCCGGATGCGCCATTGAAGTCTGTCCGCAGACGCTCCAGCGACGGGATGAAGGGCTTCTCCATTCGCTGCGACAAATCCCCATCCGCGAGATTGGTCAGGCATTGAGCGAGCTGCTCGACGTTTTCGACGCGGCCCGTCACATCGGTCGCGAATTTAACGACCTTGAAGACCTTGCCATTCAGATCGAAGATCGGGTTGTAGGACGCCTGGATGAAAACCTTTCGGCCACCTTTGCCGATGCGCGTGAACTCGTCCGCAAACAGCTCACCGTTTGCAAGCTTCCTCCAGAACTCCTTATAGGCGGCTGACGCCGCATAGGCGGGATCGCAAAACATGGAATGATGTTTTCCCTGGATTTCAACAAGGGAATATCCGAGCGCGGACAGGAAGTTATCGTTTGCGGTCAACACCTCACCGGTCGGCGTGAATTCAATGATTGCCTGTGCTCTCGAAAGAGCGTTGATCTTGCCCGCATCTTCTGCCGACTTCAGCTTTTGAGCCGTGATATCGGTCGCGATCTTGACGACCTTGACCGGTTTTCCGCGACGAAAAACGGGATTGTAGGATGCCTCGATCCAGACTTCCCGCCCGCCCTTGGCGATGCGCCTGTACTGACGCTGATCGAAATTGCCGGCCGACAGTTTCGTCCAGAAGGCCTTGTATTCCTCAGAGGAAGCATAAGCTGGATCAACGAACATGCTGTGGTGTTTGCCGACAATCTCGCGGAGATCGTAGCCAAGCGCGCGGCAGAAATTCTCGTTCGCGGTAAGGATTTTGCCCGTCAAGTCGAATTCGATCATGGCTTGCGATTTTGAAAGCGCAGCAAGAACCGAGACAGCATTCGCACCACGGCCTAGAATAGTCATGATCATCCTTCCTCAAATTGCTTCCAGCTCCGATTGAAAGCCGCAATGTAAATATTCGTACGGAAGGTTTAATTAGTATTAAATTGGATTATTATTCTTGCATATTGCTTGTATCCGCAACTATTACGGAAGTTTGTCTTAGGCGTATTAAACCAAGGATATTTCCCTTCATCTATCCGTCAGGCCAGTCGCTGCCCGTTTAACTGCCTGAGAGAATCGCTGATGCGGTTAGCGGGGGCTGTGACCGCCAAAGAGCTCGAGAGAAACATCTCTTAACATCAAATCAAACAGCGAAACACGCGCTTGCCTATGGTGGCCGGCAGCCATTTGCCGTCGCCATACACCCATGAGGACATCGTGAATTTTCCCAGTCGTTTCGTATCTTTGATTTTTGTTGCCGCTTCGGTGGCGAGTTGCCAATCCGCCCAGCCTGTTCCCTATCTCGGTCTCGATTCACGGCTTAGCCTCAAACCGAATATGGACGACAGCAGCGGCCGCATTCCATATAGCTATCGCAGTCCGGTCGCGTGGAACACCTATAGAAGCGCGATCATCGAACCAGTCGTTATCTACCGCGGATCCGACAACCAGTTCGGCACGATGTCCGAAGGAGATAGACAGTTTCTCGCGAAATTTATGCAGCAGGAATTTGAAAAGCGTCTATCGACACGATTTTCGCTTGTTGCAGCTAAGGCGCCGCAGACGATCCGAATTCGTCTTACTTTGGCAGGCGCGAAAACGACCACTCCCGTTGTTGGTGCCGTGACCAAGGTCGATCTTATGGGCGGACCTTACAACGCCGTACAAGCGGCCCGAGGCAAGGAAGGCATGTTCTCCGGTTCGGTAAACTATGCCGTTGAAATCTATGACGCCCAGACAAACAAGCTGCTGGCGGCCTATGTGGCGAAACAGTATCCCTCCGCCATGAATCTTCGTACAGGCTGGACGTCGCTGGATGCCTCGATGGTAGGCATCAGCAAGGGAGCGGATGCACTGCTGGCTGAATTGAACCGCTCGTGATCTGAACCCTGACGTTGGCGTCCAAGTCGCTGTTCGACATCACGCAACGCCGCCCGGGCTGAGGCTACGATAGAGCATGTAGACCGCTACCACGAAGATTAAGGTGGCGAACAGGGTGTTCAAGACGCCCTTGCGCGTGGAAAGATGTCGGGCGAAATAGGCGCCAAGCAGTCCGCCGATCACGCCGCCCGCAATGAAGACGGCGGCCAGGACCAGATCGACGTATCCGGAGAAGGCGTAGTTCAAGGCCGTCGTCAGCCCGAACGCCGTCACCGCGACAAGGGATGAGCCGATGGCGTAGAGGATCGGCATGCCCGTCGAGGCGATCAAGCCGGGAACGATCAAGAAACCGCCGCCGATCCCGAAGAAGCCGGAGAAGATGCCCGTGAGGCCGCCGAAGCTGACGACCTTGGGCGCATTCTTGCGTGAACACTGAACGCCAGGATTGCCTTCCGCTCCGCGCGTTCGGAACATAAGGGTGCCGACGACGAGCATCAGAAGGGCAAAGAGAACTAGCAGCTTCTGCCCGTCGACCATCTTGCCGATGCTCGATCCAAGGAAAGCGCCGATAATGCCCGCAACGCTGTAGACGCCTGCGCAGCGCCATTTGACATTGCCGAGCCTGGCATGACCCACAAGATTGGTGAAGGCATTGGCGGCGACGGCAAAGGCACTTGTCCCTATAGCGAGATGAGCGTTTGGGACACCGACAACATAGACCATCAGCGGAACGGCCAGAATCGAGCCGCCGCCCCCGAACAGGCCGAGCGTAAAACCGACTAGTCCCCCGGAAAATGCGCCAAGGCCATATTGCATCGTATCGAGCATCATGGCTTACGCTCCCGACCCGCCGCGATTAKGCGCGGGCGAGGCGAAACGCTGATTTGAGGCGATCCGATAGGTAAACATGCCGACGAGCATTGCCGCGGTGAAAAGCACGATCTCCCAACGACCGGTGAGAAGCGATGCGATGGCAGGACCGGGACAAAGCCCGACCAGACCCCAGCCAAGACCGAACAGAGCAGCACCGGAGACGAGCTTGCCGTCGATCGTACGACTTGCCGGAACGTGGAATTCGGTATCGAACAGCGGACGGGAGCGGTGGCGTTTGATCGCATAGGCGATCGACGATGGGATCAAGGCACCTCCGAGGACGAAGGCAAGCGACGGGTCCCAGGCACCGGCGATATCGAGGAAAGCCAGCACGCGCGCCGGGTTGACCATGTCGGAGATCACCAGTCCGATGCCGAACAGAATCCCGCAAAAGATCGACGCAAGAATTCGGCCGGTCATAGCTGGCCTCCCATCAGATGACGAGTGACGTAGACGGTCGCCGCTGCGATGGCCATGAAGGTGAGTGTCGCGAGGATCGAACGCGGCGACAGCCGTGCCAAGCCGCAGACGCCGTGGCCGCTGGTGCAGCCCGATCCAAGCCGTGTGCCGAAGCCGACCAGCAACCCGCCGGCAATCAAAAGCACTGGCGAAGATGTCACCATCAGATCGGCGTGCCGGATATAGGCAAACGCGATCCCGGCGCCACCGAGTATCCCGCCCAGGAACCCGATGCCCAGAGGGCTGATGCCGCCGCCCGTCCATCCGAAGGCGGAGGCGGCCAAGCCGGATATTCCGGCGACGCGGCCGTTCAGTAACAGGTACAGGGCCGCCGCAAGGCCGATCAGAAAGCCGCCGCTCAGCGGCCAGATATAGTTCAGCTCAGACATGGCGATCACAGCATGTTCACCGGAATCTTCAGATACTGGACTCCGTTATCCTCGGCGGGAGGAAGCTTACCTCCGCGCATGTTCACCTGCACCGAGGGCAGGATCAGTTTAGGCATCGCCAGGGTGGCATCGCGCTCGTTGCGCATCTTGACGAACTCGTCTTCAGTCACGCCTTCACGCGCATGTATATTGCCGTTTCGTTGAGCACCCACCGTCGTCTCCCAGGCATAGTCGTCGCGACCTGGCGCCTTATAGTCATGGCACATGAACATGCGCGCCTCGTCCGGAAGCTGGGTTAAGCGCCTGATGGAGCGATAGAGTGTGCGGGCATCGCCACCTGGGAAGTCGCAACGCGCCGTGCCGTAGTCCGGCATGAACAACGTGTCGCCGGGAAAAACAGCATCGCCAATGACATAGGCCAGACAAGCCGGAGTGTGACCAGGCACATGAAGAACCGTCGCTTCCAGATTGCCGATCTTGAAACGATCGCCATCCTGGAAGAGCTGATCGAACTGGCTGCCGTCCCTCTGGAACTCGGTTCCGGCGTTGAAGATCTTGCCGAAAACCTCCTGAACACGAATGATCTCGCGACCGATCGCGAGCTGACCGCCGAGTTCGGCTTGCAGAAGTGGTGCTGCCGAAAGGTGATCGGCATGCGCATGCGTTTCAAGCAACCACTGAACCTCGAGACTTTCGGATTTTGCGTAATCGATCAGAGCGCGAGATGAGGTATTCATCGTGCGTCCGGATGCAGGGTCAAAATCCAGAACGCTGTCAATGATCGCGCAGGCCTTCGAGCTGGGATCGCGCACGACATGGCTGACGGTGAAGGTCGCCGGATCAAAAAACGACCGCATATCAGGGCGTTTGGCCGGATTTTCAGCCGCCTGGCGGATTATCCCGGAAGCATTCGAAAGATTCTTGTCAACTTCGAGGTCGGACATAGCCTTCTCCTGTCTATTGGCTACAACATACATATTTACATTAAATATACAACTATGTATTTTCAATGGTCGCGAAACTGAACATTCGCTATAGACGAACATCGGCTGTTCGACGGAAAGGGTTGGCGATGGAAACAGTAAATACGGATGGAGGGCCGACCCTGCGGATCAACGATAAGGCCCCGGGTTTCATTGCCCGATCCACGTCCGGCGAGGTCGCCCTCTCGAACTATCGCGGGCAATGGCTTCTGTTCTTTTCGCACCCGGCGGACTTCACCTCCGTCTGCACCAGCGAACTCATCGCTTTCGCCCGCGCCCAAGAGCGGTTTTCCAAGCTGAACTGCGCGCTTCTTGGCCTGTCGGTCGACAGCGTCTATTCGCACGTTGCCTGGCTGCGCGACATCGATCGCACATTCAACGTCAAGGTGGCGTTCCCGCTGATCGAGGATTCGGCGATGGTGATCGCCAAGGCCTACGGCATGCTGGACACGTCGTCCGAGAACAGCGGCACCGTCCGCGCCACATACGCAATCGATCCTGATGGCATCATCCGGGCCATCGTTTGGTATCCTATGAATATTGGACGCTCGGTCGAGGAACTCTTGCGGCTGGTCGAAGCCCTGCAGACGTCGGATCAGAAAAGCGCGCTCACGCCGGAAGGCTGGAAGCCTGGCGATGCGCTGCTCGAACCGGCATCATCATCCTTGGGCGACGCCGAGAAAACGGCGCCGGGCGAAACCTGGTACCACCGGGAGCAGCGCTCATGAACGAGATAGCCCTTTCCCCCGAAGCTTTGAAGGTCAAGGCGGAGGAAGCCGCAGACTTCATGCGCCTGTTCAGCACACCGAGCCGGCTGATGCTTCTCTGCCGCATCGCGCAGAAGGAATGCTCGGTCGGCGAGATTCAGGAAGAACTCGAATTCAAGCAGCCAGCGCTCTCCCAACAACTTGCCGAACTTCGCCAGGCGGGTGTCGTTAAGACTCGCCGTGAATCGCGACAGATCTACTACTCCATCACCGATGGCCGCGTCGCGGTCGTCATGCAGATGCTCATGCAACTGTTCTGCGGCGTGGCGCCAGCGACAAATGCGGAAGGCGATGCCGACGACCCGATGGCCCTCCCCTCGGAAAGAGCCGTCGGGGCGAGCGTTCTCGGAGAGGTAGCGCGCTGGGCGCGGCTCGAAGACGCCGATTGATATCGGTGCGGACTCCACACTGTCATTCGCCTAAAAGCCCTGAATGAGCTGCTTGTTGGTTGGATAGGTCGAGCCGGGCGGAAAGCCGGGATCGGTCTGACTGACCCAGCGACACTTGCACATGAATGGCACGATATTGGCCCGTCGCACGACAAGTTCAGAGGTATTTGTTGACGGTTTATGACTTGGGCATCGGTGGACGATCGATTTAAATTGCAAACTCTGAGATGTATTTTAATCTATGATACTCGCCACAGAAATCGCCGTCCAATTCACAGGCGGCGATACGGGGTGCAAACCGGAGGAACGGCAAGTGGAAAAGGTTGCTGCAGACAATGGGGCGCTGGACGAGGTCATCGTCAAAGCCGCGATTTATCCATCCATCGGCATTGCGCGTGTCGGAAACAGCTTGACTGAATGGTACATAGGACCAGAGGTTCCCGATCCCTTGCCACTTCCCCCGGGCTCATATCGTGATCACACAGGCGCACTAAAGCGCGAGGCGGCGCGTTTCCGTGTCTATGGTCTCAACGCCGCGGGAACGATCGTTCGGGAATTGACCGACGCGGAAGCCGACATCGCGTGGACCGTGCAACTGGCCAATACGAAGGCTGCCTGGTACGGTTTTCAACTGGCACTCGATATTCCTGAAGCATCGGCACCGGGCTCGACACCGACCACCTTGCGCAATCCGCTAATCGCGGATCGCAAGGCGCTGGCAATCACGCCTGCACCATGCACCATTTCCGGAGGCAGCCGGCCCGAACAGCGGTTCGACGATGGCACCTTCATGGGCATTCCCGTCTATCTCGGGTCGGTCCTAACAGACGAGGCCGGGCGGTTGCTGGTTCTGGGCGGGCATGGCGTGTCCGCCTCCTATACCGACACCATCGCGGTGACCTTCGCCAACAACGACACATGGTATGACGACGTCGCCGATGGGCCTGTTACGGCTAAGGTGAACTTGGCCGGGAAGGTGCTGCCGGTGGAGCCTGCTTGGGTGGTGGTGGCACCTCCCAACTACGGCCCATGCCGCAAGTCCGTTCGTACGATGTGGGATCTGATGCGTGATCTTGCGGTACAGAATCACTGGCTGACCAAGCCCAAACGCCCATCCTTTACCAACGATATCCTGCCGATCTTCGAGCGGCTGGCTGGCCTGCAATGGGTAAACGAGGGGTTCGCCGCCGGTTTCGGCTGGAAGGGCCTCTTTGATCTCACCCCAGCCACCGTCGCTCGACTGGCATCGCCCGATCCGGCGAACGCGGAATGGCGCAAGGTTATCGCCAATCAATTCCGAACTGGCAGTCTGGACCGGAACGACACGGTCGATAGCTGGTCGCCCGTGCCCTGGCCTTGGCTCTATGGCGACGCCATGAACGTGCCGCCGGCGCTATCACCTCGTCAGAACAGCAGCCTGACAAACCTGCAATTGTCGCAATTGCGGCAATGGGCGGCCGGTGACTTCGATGCCGATTATGATCCCGCCAGATCCGTCCCGCGCCTGATCGAGGATGTACCGGTGGCCGCACAAGGCGACTGCTTGACCAAAGCAGCGCTGGATTTCTGCCTGGCCGACGCCTTCCATCCCGGTTGCGAGATGACCTGGCCTGTGCGGGAACTCACCATGTACCGTGCACCGTTCCGCTTCGCTCATGCGCCTGCCGGTTGGGTAGAACCCGATTATGGGATGACGCTGACCTATGCCGCGGCCGCGGCGCCTAACGGCTGCCTGGGACCGCAAGTGCCGGGGGGCATCAGCCGATGGATGGCTGTGCCTTGGCAATGCGACACCGCAAGCTGCCGATCCGGCTATGACAAGACCTACGATCCCTACGTGCCGACCTTCTGGCCTGCTCGAGTTCCCAATCAGGTGCTGACCCGTCAGGATTACGATATCGTCATGGACGTAGAGCGTCCTTTGGCGGAGCGGCAAGCCGCTTTCGCCCGCCGCGCCGACTGGGATGCGCCCCTGGATCTCAACGCCTCCTATGTCACCCAGATCAACAACATGATTGCGCACTTCGATCATTTGGGCGTGGTGGAAAGTCGGCCGGGTCCTTCCAATGGTGACTTCCCCACGGTCATGGAGGTGCTGGATCGCCATCAGCCTATCGGTGGTGCCATGCTGCTGAAGAGGACGGCCGATGCCGACGCCGGTATCACCGACCTGTCCACCATCGATAAGGTGCGCCGCCTGCCCCGATCGCTGCATCGTTGAGCGGCCGAGACCGCTGTGGCGACGGATTTGACGGCCGATGTGGTGGTGGTTGGGGCCGGGCCAGCCGGGGCGGCCACCGCCCTCCTGCTCGCCCCGTTTCATCAAACGCTTCTGGTCGATCGGGCCGAGATGGATGACAGGGTGCAACCCGTAGCCCGCATCGGGGAGTCTCTTCCGGCCGCCACCCGGCGGCTGCTCCAGGATATGGGATTGTGGGAGGACTTCCAGAACCAAGGCCATGTCCCATGCTACGGGACGCGCAGTGTTTGGGGCGGGCCGCAAGCGATATGGGCTGACAGCATCCGCGATCCTGACGGACCGGGATGGCATCTGGATCGCGCGCGCTTCGACGCCTGGCTGCGTCGGAGCGCCACTGACCGGGGCGCGGCTTTGGTGGCGCCAGCCCAAGCGGTAGACTTGGTTTCGACCGCCGACGGATGGCAACTGACGCTGCTCCGGCATGGCCGTCGTCTCACCGTCGGCTCTCGGTTCCTGGTCGATGCCGGTGGGCGCACTGCGCCCTTGGCCAAAATGCTGGGACACCACCACCGGCTGGGCGATCGTCTGGCCTGTTGTTGGTGCCGCGGCATATCATCGGGAGATGCCGGCGTGACCGTCACCATCGCCGAGCCGGGCGGCTGGTGGTACACCGCGCCCCTACCGAGTGGTCGAAGAGTTCTGGCATTCCATACGGATGCAGATTTGCCCGTCGCGAAGGAGTTGGCTGGAGTTGAAAACCTGCTGGCCCGCGCTCGCAGGCAAACCGATCTGGCCTCCCTTTTGTCAACGGTGGGATTCCAGCCTATCGGCCACGCCGGATATTGCGCGGCGCATAGCAGTTGGATGGAGGCCGCCGCCGGCCCCGGCTGGCTGGCCGTGGGTGACGCCGCCTTGGCATGCGACCCATTGTCTTCACAGGGCCTGCTCAACGCGCTTTACTCTGGGCTTATGGCCGTTCGCGCTGTGAGAAGAGGCTTGGCCGGCGACACGGACGCCTTTGCGGACTATGTGCAAACCATGGCCCGGGTCGTCGATGCCTATCGCGAGCACTTGGCCGCCTGGTACGCCCTGGAATCGCGATGGCCTGATCAGCCCTTTTGGCGCAGGCGACACCAAGCGGAGACAACGCTGATCGAAACCTGAAGACCCAGTCGATTGAGCTGCATGTAACGTGGGAGACTTCTGCCGATCAAAAAACAAAGAGAAATCATGGAAAGCCGTATTTTACGGTATTTTACACACTTCCCTCGCCCGCAAAGATGGGCAATTGGGGCTGACTGAACAATTTGGCAAATGAAGCGCCTTCGACTGTATCGCGTGCAAATCAGTCTCGAGCGCGCAATGCAGACGTGTCCGGATCGGCTTTACCGTAACATACTTCCTCGCACTTGAGGTTTAAGGCACGGTGCGCGCCGCCGATACGCCGACCCCGGCGTACCGATCTCAACGGGGGGCCAAGAATGTCGAGGAGCAGTAATCTTTTCGCGGCTGTTATGCTTGCCTGCGTTTCTCATGCAGGACTGCTGCAGGCCGAGACCATGAGCTATGCGGATGCGGTCACAAAACTGGCGGACGATTGCGGAGCCGATATCCGCAAATTTTGCAAAGGCTTGAACCTTGGTGGCGGGCGTATCGCCGACTGCCTCGAACAGAATGCGGCCAAGGTATCGCCGACCTGCAAATCCTCGGTCACCAGCGTCGTTCAATCCATCACTCAGCGCGAGCAGGCACAAAGTGCCTATAGCGACGCCTGCAGAGGCGACATCGCCATGCGCTGCAAAGGCGTCAAGGGTGACGGATACATACTTGCCTGTCTGATCAAAGGTACAAAGCTGGTCAGCAACAAGTGCAACAACGCAATTACCGATGCAGGTTGGAGGTAAGACGATGCTACGGCGTTCCTTCAAGACACTAGCAGTTCTCGCCGCCATTGGCCTGTTGCCAGCCGGCATTTCATTCGCCCAGGACGTATCTCAACAGCGGATCATTTCGGGCCTTGGCAAGCTCAAAGCCGCGGCCCCGGTGATCGATGTCGAACTGTTGCGCCTGGAGGCTATCAGCGGCACGGGCAAACAGATGTCGGCGCTTCCCAACTGGAGCAAGATCGCCAAACTTCCGCAGATGGTCGTCGAGATCAACTTCGAAAACGATTCCGTTGCCATCGAACCGAAATCCTATCGGACCCTTGGGATGCTCGCCGACGCGCTGCACCATCCCAACCTCTGGGCCTACAAATTTCTGGTGATCGGTCATGCGAGCTCGACCGGTGACGAGAAACATAATCTCGACCTCAGTCAACAGCGCGCGGTCGCGATCAAGGAAGCGCTGGCGACGACGTTCGCCGTCGACCCACAGCGGCTCTACGCCGTCGGTGTTGGCGAGGCTTTTCCGATCGAGGGTTCCAAAACCGACGCCGCCAACAACAGACGCGTACAACTCGTCAATCTCGGCGTGTTCACTCAGAAAAAGTGAAGCCTGAAGCGTATGCCGCAATCTGCGGCATCATCGCCTGCGTCCGGAGCATCATGTTGAAACCCGCCGCTCCGGGCGCCTATCCTGCTGACTTCGACATACCTACCTGCGAAACTGGAGTTATCCAACCAGTATGGCGCGAATGTCATTGACGTTTGTGAGGGTTGGGCCAGTGACGACGAGGTCATCGATCGCGCTGAAAGCCCGATAGCTGTCGTGGTTCGAAAGTGCCAAACGCGGTGAAATGCCTGCATTTGATATGCGCGACAGGGTCGACGGATTTATGATTGCACCGGCCGCGTCCTCGACACCGTCGATCCCATCGGTATCGCCAGCGATCGCCCAGACGCGATCCATCCCGTTCAACGCAATCGCGAGGCTTAACAGGAACTCAGTATTCCTGCCTCCACGCCCGGTTGATCCGGATCCAAGCGTCACGGACGTCTCCCCACCGGATAGGATAATCGCAGGTCGGGCAACCGGCCGCCCCCGTGATCGGACGGACGCTGCAATACCGGCCAACAGCGTCCCAGCCTCCTTCGCTTCCCCTTGGAGCGCGTCGCCCAAGTCGACTATTCGAAGCCCGCTTGTTGCTGCAACATTGGCGGCCGCCTCCAAAGCCATGGATGGCGAGGCAATAAGTCTAACCTCGCTATTCATCGGCTCCGCCGGCATCGTTATTGCCCCGCGCCCGAGCACATCTCTTGCCGTTGCCGGAAGCGCCAGCTTGTAACGAGCAACTATCTCCCTGGCATCATCAAGCGTAGATCTTGTTGTAACCGTTGGGCCGGATGCGATCTCGGAGGGATCGTCACCAGGCACATCGGAAATCAAGAGGGTGACGACGCGTGCCGGATAAGCGGCCTGCGCCAAACGGCCACCCTTGATGCGGGAAAGCTGTTTGCGAACGGTATTCATTTCGGAAATGTTGGCACCGCTGGCGAGCAGCGCTTGATTGACTGCTCTTTTATCCGCAAGGGTMATGTCTCCAGCCGGGGCGACGGCAAGCGAGGATCCACCTCCCGAGATCAGCGCGATGACGAGATCGTCCGGGCCTAGCCCTTTGACACCATCCAATAGCCGCTGCGCACCCAGTATGCTCATCTCATCAGGAACAGGGTGCGCCGCCTCGATAATCTCGATGCGTCCCGCAGACACAGCATGGCCGTAACGCGTTACGACCACCCCGCTCAGTTCGACGTCTTGCCAAGCGGCGTCTAACGCCGCAGCCATCGCTGCAGATGCCTTACCCGCCCCGACGACGACACAGCGTCCCCTGGGTTTTTCCGGAAGATGCTGCGCGACAACCTTCATCGGATCTGCACTTGCAATCGCTGCGTCGAACATTCGACGCAGCAGGCTGCTAGCAGACGCGTCGTCCCAGCTCATCGCGCAGCCACTACTTTCAGGATGTTTGAGCCTGCGATAGCGTCGCAGACCGCATCGGTGACCTGTTGCGTGGTTGCACTACCCCCGACGTCCGGGGTGAGAACGCCGGCTGCAGTCACCCGTTCGACGGCGTTCATCAGCCGCGTGGCGGCATCCCGCTCACCAAGATGTTCGAGCATCTGCGCTGCCGTCCAGAAGGTGGCGACCGGATTGGCGATGCCCTTGCCGGTGATGTCGAAGGCCGAGCCGTGGATCGGTTCGAACATGGATGGGAAACGCCGCTCCGGATCGATATTGCCAGTAGGCGCGACGCCGAGAGAACCGGCAAGCGCGCCGGCAAGGTCCGACAGAATGTCGGCATGCAGGTTGGTGGCGACGATCGTATCGAGGCTCTGCGGCTTCAGGGTCATGCGCACGGTCATCGCATCAACCAGCATCTTGTCCCAGGTAACGTCCGGGAATTCCTTCGATACCTCAGCCGCGATCTCGTCCCACATCACCATGCCATGACGTTGTGCATTGGACTTCGTGACGACGGTGAGCAGCTTGCGAGGCCGCGACTGTGCCAGCTTGAAGGCATACCGCATGATGCGGGTGACGCCAACGCGGGTGAAGATCGCTACTTCCGTTCCCACCTCTTCCGGCAGGCCCCTATGGGCACGGCCGCCATGGCCTGAATATTCGCCTTCGGAGTTTTCGCGCACGATGACCCAGTCAAGATCGCCCGGTCCGCAATTGCGCAGCGGCGGGGTAATTCCAGGCAGGATTTTGGTCGGACGAACGTTGGCGTATTGGTCGAAGCCCTGGCAGATCGGCAGACGCAGGCCCCAGAGGGTAATGTGGTCCGGAACATCAGGAGCACCGACTGCGCCGAAATAGATGGCATCGAACTTCTTCAGCGTCTCCAGACCATTGGCCGGCATCATGACGCCATGCTTCTTGTAATAGTCGGAACCCCAGTCGAAGGTTTCGGAATGGATCTTGAAGTCGCCGCTGCGGGCTGCGAGAGCATCGAGAACCTGTAGGCCGGCCGCGATCACTTCCGGGCCGATCCCATCTGCAGGAATCGCTGCGATCTTATATTCACGCATAGTCATTCTCCGTTTTGATAGTCAGTGTTGGGCTGATGCTTTGGCTTGCGGATTCCGCGCACTGCTGCGCGCCAGGATCAAAGTGACGGTGGCGGAGACCAGCAGAAGTGCTGCGACGAAATAGAGGCCACCTGCAAAGCTTCCGGTCGCGTCCTTGATCCAGCCGATCATCGATGGACCGACGAAGCCACCGAGGTTGCCGATCGAGTTGATCGTTGCAATGCCTGCCGCGGCGGCAGGTCCGGTTAGGAAAAGCGTTGGCATGCTCCAGAGCGGTGGCTTCGATGCGCTAATACCGATGTTTACCAGTGTCAGCGCCATCAACACCGCAAAAACGCTGGTTGCGCCAGTCGCAAACGCAAGGCCCGCTGCAGCAAGCAGGCAGGCTCCGACAACATGCCAGGTACGCTCGCCAGTCTTGTCCGAATGACGAGCCCAGAGGACCATGCCGATGACTGCGAAAATAGCAGGAACTGCATTGATCAATCCGACCTGAAATGACGACAAGCCAAAGCTCTTGATAATCTGCGGTGCCCAGATGCCAAGCGTGTAAAGGCCGGCGGATGTCCCAAAATAGACGAGCGAGAGCGCGAGAACCCGGACGTCGGCCAATCCTGCCCAAATGCTATGGCTGGTTTTCGGCTTTCCGGCCTGCTCGTCTTCCATCGTTTTGACGAGCCAAGCGCGCTCGTCGGCGGAGAGCCAATTGGCCTTTTCCGGGCGGTCCGTCAGATAAAAGAATACAACCACGCCAAAGATAAGGGCGGGAATGGCTTCGATGATAAACATCCACTGCCAGCCTGCCGGGCCCCAGACACCGTGCATCTCAAGAAGTGCACCGGAGATCGGGGAACCAATCGCCGTGGAAAGCGGGGCGGCGGCCATGAACATCGCCGTCACTGCAGCGCGGCGACGGGCCGGAAACCAATAGCTCAGATACAGAATTATGCCCGGGAAAAAGCCGGCCTCGGCCACTCCCAGAAGGAAGCGCAATGCATAGAAACTTGTCGCGCCCTGAACGAGAGCCATTGCACCGGAGACGAGGCCCCAGGTGATCATCACGCGGGCAATCCAGATGCGCGCTCCGACCTTGTTCAAGATTAGGTTCGAAGGCACTTCGAAGATGAAATAGCCGAGAAAGAAGATGCCGGCGCCGACACCAAAAACAGTCGACGAAAATCCCAGATCCTGATTCATCGTCAGGGAGGCGAACCCAATGTTCACGCGGTCGATGAACGCGATAAGATAAAGAACCATGATGAATGGCACGATGCGCCACGTAATCTTGCGCACCACGCGCGTTTCCAGCTCGCGCTCCATTGCAAGCTCCTCCCTGTGTTTGAAACAAGCGCGTCCTCTCGCGCTGTTCAATAAGGCTAAATGCTCCCTTGCAAACGATGAACAGCCAGATAATTATATAATTATTTGATATAATGGCCCGCAGATGGAACTTGAACAGATCAGATGCTTCGTTGCAGTCGCTGAAGAGCTTCACTTCGGTCGGGCAGCCCAAAAGCTTGGGATTCTCCCCGCCTCCTTTGGCCGCCACATTCGCATGCTCGAAGAGTCATTGGGTGCGGCACTTTTCAACCGGACGACCCGAAGCGTTTCTCTGACCGAAGAAGGCGCCCTCCTGCTCGAGGAGGTGAAGCCAATCCTTGCGCGTTTGGACTCCGTGGCAGAGAAGTTTCGAGCGGCCGGGCGCAAATCGACTCCGCTTCTCAGAATTGGTGCGATCGATAGTGCGGCTGCCGGCCTGGTTCCGATGCTGCTTCACGATTTCCGCGAAATTGCTCCCCATGCAGTGACCCAACTTGTGGAAGACAAGTCGATCAGACTCATCCCGAAACTGCTTGCCGGTCGGCTGGATATAGCCCTGATCCGCCCGCGCGATGGGCTAAGCCGCAGCCTTGTGATCAGGCCGCTCTTCCACGAAACCGCCGTCGTCGCCGTAGCTTCGACAAATCATCTGGCTTCGAAAGCCGAAATCACAATAGCAGATCTCCGCGACGAACCGCTCATCGTCCCCGAACGGCGTTCCAGGCCGCATAGCCACGATCTGACGATGACGCTGTTCTCCGAACTGGAAGTGCGCCCACGGATCGCGCAGGTCGCTGATGAAAAGCAGACCATCGTGAACCTCGTCGCCGCGGGAATTGGATCGGCAATTGTCCCCCGATGGACATCAAAACTCGCCGTTCAAGGCGTGACATTTGTGCCGCTGGCGGACCGCGCAGGCACGCGCTTGGAGAAACTCCCACTCGCCGTAGCCTGGATGAAGGCTGTTCGAGATCCAACCCGGGACTTGCTGCTCGACCTTCTGGAAAACAACATCAAAAGATATTCGGAACTCGCTTAATTTTGGTCGCTGAAGCCCGTTTGTGCCGCGAAAGCGCCAGCCACTGGCTCCGTCGCAAAATTCTGCCGAACAAATTCATTTGCCTCAGAGTTGGAATAGCGGAGAATTGCAGCGACGCTTCCTGCCGGGCAACCGAGCGCCGCAAGGGATGACACCGGCAGGCCTTTGAGGAGGAGAAAATGGCCGGTAACCATTCAGACCCGAGCGGACCCGATCTGGCCCTCGGCATTGCACTCACCGATCTTCCCGATGGCGGCAAGCTGGTCGGCCATCGCGACGGCGAACCTGTGCTTCTGGTGCGCCGCGGAGCAGAGATATTCGCCGTTGCTGCCACCTGTTCGCACTATGGTGGGCCGCTGGTCGATGGCCTCGTGGCTGACGACAGCGTCCGCTGTCCCTGGCATCACGCCTGCTTCGACCTGCGCACCGGTGGGGCCCTGCGCGCGCCTGCGCTATCGCCGCTCGCTTGCTGGTCGGTCGAGCAGCGCGGCGGAAAGATTTTTGTTGGCGAGAAGCGCAAGAACCCGTCGCCTGCCCCGCGCCAAGGCGATGCCGGGCCGCCTCCGGAAAAGATCGTCCTCATCGGCGGTGGCGCGGCCGGTTTTGCGGCAGCCGAGAGATTGCGACGTGAACAGTATCAGGGCGCCATCGTCATGATCAGCGACGACGAGGCACCGCCCGTCGATCGACCCAACCTTTCGAAGGATTATCTCGCAGGCAAGGCTCCCGAAGACTGGATCCCACTGCGCAAGGAAGCCTTTTATGCCAAGAACAACATCGACCTGCGTCTCGGAACCAAGGTCGCCGGCATCGATGTCCGTGCCCGCGAGGTCGTGCTCGCCGATGGGGAAAAGGTCTCCTTCGATAAATTGCTGCTCGCGACCGGTGCCGAACCGGTGCGCCTGACCATACCCGGCGCCGACCAGCCTCACGTCCGCACGCTGCGCTCGCTTGCCGACAGCCGCAGCATCATCGCGCAAAGCAGTGCAGCGCGGTCCGCCGTCGTGCTCGGCGCCAGCTTCATTGGCCTCGAGGTTGCCGCCTCTCTCCGGACCCGCGGTATCGAAGTGCATGTGGTGGCGCCCGAGGAACGGCCGATGGAAAGAGTGCTCGGCCCGCAAATGGGCGACTTCATTCGCGCCCTGCATGAGAAAAACGGCGTCATCTTCCACCTTAAGGACACCGCTGCAAGTATCGGCGCGAACGATGTCGTGCTGACCAGCGGCAGCACCCTTGCCGCTGACTTGGTCGTTGCCGGCATCGGTGTGCGGCCGCGGATCGATCTCGCAGAAGCCGCCGGTCTTGCCACCGACCGGGGCGTCCTGGTCGATGCCTATCTCGAGACCAGCGTGCCGGGGATATACGCTGCCGGCGATATCGCACGATGGCCCGACCCTCACAGCGGCGAGAACATCAGGGTGGAGCACTGGGTGGTAGCTGAGAGGCAGGGCGCTGCCGCGGCGCTCAACATGCTCGGACACAGGACGAAGTTTACGGATGTGCCGTTCTTCTGGAGCCAGCATTACGACATTCCGATCAACTATGTCGGCCACGCCGAGGGATGGGACACAATCGAGGTCGAAGGCGACATTGCCGCAAAGGACTGTCTCCTGCGCTTCAAGCGCGGCGGACGCGTCCTGGCGGTTGCCACCATCTTCCGCGATACCGAAAGCCTGCAAGCCGAACTGGCGATGGAGCAAGGCAAGGCGTAGAGCGGGATGGGATTATACCGCGCCGGCACAAGTTCCGGTTTCACGCCTGAAAAAGTCCCGAATAAGTGTCGCGCAGCACGTTTTTCTGCACCTTGCCCATGGTGTTGCGCGGCAGCTCGTCGACGATGATGACGCGCTTTGGCTGCTTGTATCGCGCAAGTCGATCTCGCAGCCCTTCCAGCACGGCCGTCTCGTCGATCGTCGCGCCCAGCTCCCGGACGATAACTGCGGTCAGGCCCTCTCCGAGATCGGGATGCGGCACGCCGATGACGGCGCTCTCGACGACGCCAGGCAACTGATCGATCTCGCTCTCAATTTCTTTCGGATAGATGTTGTATCCGCCGGAAATGACGAGGTCCTTGCTCCGGCCGACGATGTGCACATATCCGCGCTCGTCGATCTTGCCGAGATCGCCGGTGATGAAGAAGCCGTCGTCGCGGAACTCGGCTTTGGTTTTCTCCGGCATCCGCCAGTAACCCTTGAAGACATTCGGCCCCTTCACTTCGATCATGCCCGTCTCGCCATCCGCAAGGGGAGTTCCCGTTTCGGGCTGCGTGACGCGCAGGGAAACGCCGGGCAAAGGGAAACCGACCGTGCCGGCCACGCGGTCCCCGTCATAGGGGTTCGAAGTATTCATATTGGTCTCGGTCATGCCGTAACGCTCGAGGATCGCATGGCCCGTCCTTTCGGAAAACAGCCTGTGCGTCTCGGCAAGGAGCGGCGCCGATCCCGATATAAAGAGCCGCATTGCCGAGGTTACGTCGGCATTCAGGCCGGGGTGCTGCACCAGCCGAACGTAGAAGGTCGGAACCCCCATCAGAACCGTTGCCTTAGGCATCAGCCGCAACACTTCGTCCGCATCGAACTTGGGCAGCAGATACATCGAGGCGCCGGCGAGCAGGGTGACGTTCGATGCGACGAACAGGCCGTGCGTATGGAAGATCGGCAGCGCGTGGATCAGCCTATCGGTACTGCTGAAACGCCAATGATCCCGCAGCGTCACGGCATTGGACAGGAGATTGTCATGGGTCAGCATCGCGCCTTTCGAACGGCCCGTCGTGCCCGATGTATAGAGGATCGCCGCAAGGTCGTCCGGACCACGAGCGACGTCCACGAACTCGGCCGTATCCTCCGTCAGCGCCGCCATCAGCGAGCCGCCACCCGCCTCATCGAGGGTTTCGAGACGAGCACCGTATCGCGCCGCGACGGGCTCCAGTCCCTCGCGGGTTTTCGGAGAAACCACGACCAGCCGGGGCTCGGCATCGCCGATGAAGTAGTCGAGTTCGGCGAACGTATAGGCGGTGTTGAGGGGAAGATAGACGGCGCCTGCCCTGACGCAGGCGAGATAGAGCAGCAAGACCTCCGGGCTCTTCTCGACTTGCACCGCAACCCGGTCATCCGGCCTGACGCCCATCGCCACCAGGGTTGCTGCCAGCCGCGCCGACTGTGCGATCACGTCGCGATAGTGCCAAACCCTCCCGTCCGCCGTCTCGATGAAGACGGCATCCGGCTTCGCATTCTCACGGATAGCGTCAAAAAGATGGTTGCTCACTTGGAAGTCTCCTTCAGGCGGAATTGGTTGGAGGCTAATCCGAAATCACAGCAGCACATGTAATAGCTCACGCGCGTTTACGCATCCCGTTACGTCCGCAACCTCTGCATTTACCGTAACGTACTTCCGCGGGAAGTTTTTCGAGAGAAGTGTGGCCCGGTCGATGATCCAATTCCGGCAGCGGCGGACGCTGCCCGATCTAAAGGAGACCGGAATGTTGAACGACCATCACACGGCGGGGGGAATGCGATGAGCAGGACCATCTCCCGACGCCTCCTCGGCGCAACCGCGGCTTTTGCAATGGCGCTTGGCTCAGTTTCGCTCGCCGCCTCTTCCCTTCACGCGCAGCAGGCGACGCCTTCCACCGAAGCGCCGGCGCAACCGTCTGACGGCGCCCCCTCGAAACCGAATATTCTTGTCATCTTTGGCGATGACATTGGCCAGACGAATATCAGCGCCTATTCCTTTGGCGTCATGGGCTACCGGACACCGAACATCGACCGCCTCGCCAAAGAAGGCATGATGTTCACGGACTACTATGCCGAAAACAGTTGTACGGCAGGACGCTCGACCTTCATCACCGGCCAGGTCTGCTTGCGCACGGGGCTCTGCAAAGTTGGAATTCCCGGCGCAACCGTCGGCATCCAGCCTCGCGACATTACCATCGCACAGGCCCCGAAGCCGCTCGGCTACGCAACCGGACAGTTCGGCAAGAACCATCTCGGCGACCGCAACGAATTCCTGCCGACGAACCATGGCTTCGACGAATTCTTCGGCAACCTCTATCACCTCAATGCTGAAGAGGAGCCCGAACGGCCATATTATCCCAAGGACGACCAGGCGTTCGTGAAGTCGAACTCCCCCCGTGGCGTCATCCACTCCTTTGCCGACGGCCGTGTGGAAGACACCGGCGCGCTGACAGCAAAGCGCATGGAGACGATCGACGACGAGACGACCGCAGCCGCGATAGATTTCATGCAGCGGCAGGTGAAGCAGGGCAAGCCGTTCTTCACTTGGATGAACACGACCCACATGCACTTCGTCACTCACGTCCGGCCCGAATACAGGGGCCAGAGCCGCATGCCAGGCAACGAATATGCCGACGCAATGATCGAGCATGACAACGACGTCGGCAAGCTTCTGAAGATCCTCGATGATCTGAATATCGCCGACAATATGATCGTGCTCGATACGACGGACAACGGGCCGAACCAGTTCTCATGGCCGGACGCGGCAACGACACCCTTCCGGAGCGAGAAGGACACCAACTGGGAAGGCGCCTTCCGGGTGCCCGCATTGATACGCTGGCCGGGGCACATCAAGGCCGGCGACGCTTCCAACGATATGGTATCCGGCCTCGACTGGTTTCCGACGCTGCTTGCTGCGGCCGGCGACGCCGACATCAAGGACCGCCTTCTCAAGGGAGCGTCGATTGGTGGCAACCAGTTCAAGATTCACCTCGATGGCTACAATCAGCTCCCCTATCTGACCGGGCAGGAACCGAAGTCAGAGCGGCATGATTTCTATTATTTCAATGATGACGGACAACTGGTGTCCTACCGTTACGACAATTGGAAGATTGTCTTCTGCGAGCAGCGCGCGCCGGGCGCCATGCAAGTGTGGGCCAATCCATTCACCTGCCTCAGAGTGCCAAAGGTGTTCAACCTTCGCATGGATCCCTTCGAACGCGCGGACGTGGTCTCCGACCAATATTACGATTGGCTGGTGAAGAACGCCTATCTCGTTCAGTACGGCATCTGGAGAGTAGCGTCGTTCCTCCAGACATTCCGGGATTACCCGCCGAGCCAGCGCCCGGCCAGCTTCAGCATCGACCAAATGATCGAGGCGCTGATGTCGTCCCTCCAGCAGACCCCAAGCGCTCAGTAAGCCAAGACCTGATGGCGCGGCCCCGGCCGCGCATCGAATTTACCGTTGCGTCCTCCCCTCGCCCATCCACATATGCATCCTATTCCCAAACATTGACGGAGGATGCCCATGAAGCTTCGCGATGGCGAGGGGCCGCGATGAGACTGCTGGCACCTTTTCTGCATGTTGAAAGCGATCTCCGGGTCATGCAGGATGAACGTCCTGGCGATTCTCCTACCCGCCCTATTGCCTCTGTTGGCCGTAGGCGCATTCTTGCTGCCGTATCCGCAACTTGCGCCGATCGTGAAAAACCTGCTGCTGCTTTGAGAGGAGGTCGACATGTTTCCCATCCTTGTCCGTCTGCCCTTGGCGGTAGCGGGTGCTATCGCCGGTTGGTTCGTCGCCGAGGGCACGCTGCGCTACAATATCGTCCAGATGGGAATCGCCTTCATCATGCTCGCCGCATTCATTACGACATGCATCTACGCGCCCACGCTGTTGCGGTGGTTGGGAATAATTCGAGACCGCCCGCGCGATGGCCCCTGACTCGCGTATTTGCGCAGCCATCGACGGCGACACGGTTCAGCCAGACCATGAACTTTCCGACTCTCGATAGGTATCGAGGCCTACTCGGCGCCGATCAAAACCAGACAGGGCGATGCGATCTTTCGGATAGGAATATTCGCATGCGCTGGATCGCGGGCGACCTTCTCAATACACATCATCAGCTCCGCCGTCTTGCCGACGTCTCGTCCGGCAGTTCTAGCAAGCATGTGCTTTGCCAAAGCCATCCGATCGTCTGCTCGACTATTTTCCCACTCGGCCAACGTCGATTGACCGGTTAGCCGAGCGGCTGAAACCGATGTTGAGATGAGAGCCAATAGCCCCGCGATGAGCAAAATGCGTCCGTTCACGCGCCCTCCTTTTTGCATGCCTAATCTCTGGGCATGCCACCGGTATGACAACGGCGCGTGCCCTTCAAGAGACATCATTGATAATGCTCATGAACTGGTTGCTTCGGCTGACCCAGCATCCATGAACGTCGGGGAGCTTGAGATGGCCAGAATTTGAACAAGGTCGCAGCGAAGTGTTCCCGCTGCTTGCTCAAGCGCCGCAGATGCCCGAAACGGCAACTTTCTGGAACAGATGCGGAGAGGCCTTCGCMGAGGACGGGTAATCCGAGAGCTTCGCCCGGAACTCCGGATGCGAATGCCGCCCGGAAGTCGGCCATCGTGTCCCAGACGGCATAGTTGAGATAGGTCGGGCTCTCGCCGACGGCCCGATGAAGCTGGGTCGAAATGAAACGGGGCTGACGTTTCATAAATTGGGCGTCGTCCCGCCACGCTTTGAGAAAGATATCCTCATCCTTGAGGTCCAGCGTGAAAATATTGACCGAGATGACGGGTGACACGTCGAAAGCGATCTGGCGATCGGGAAAGCCGGGTCCAGTGGGTGCATGTGTGACATTGCTAGCTCCATCCAATATAGTTGCATGATGTCAAGTTGGTACGATACCTACATAGTGGATTGACATCATAATGTCAATTTGCTTACATGGTGACACATGAATAAGACGGAACGAACCCCTGAGGGAATCGCACTGACCTCAATTTTCCTTGATCTGTTCAGGCTGAATAATCGTCTTCTTGCGTCAGGTGACAGGATGGTTGCCAGCCTCGGCCTCACCATTGCCCGATGGCAGGTTCTCGGTAGCATCATTGCTGCCGACCGACCGCAGCCAGTTGCATGGCTTGCGCGCGACATGGGCGCCAACCGGCAGAACGTCCAACGCATCGTCAATGATCTCGAGAAAGAGGGGCTCGTCTCGTTCCAACCCAACCCGCATCATCGGCGGGCGCAACTGGTCGTGCTGAGCAGCAAGGGCAAGCAGACATATGAAGCCGCAATGAGCCTGCAGGTACCCTGGGTCAACGAGATGTCGGACGGGCTTCGGCTCGAAGACATCGAAACGATGCACCGGGTCATGTCAGCTCTACTCGAGAAATTAGATGGACACGGAGATGTTGAAGAGCAGAGTTGACCGCTACGGCACGGTGGCGGTTTCCATTCACTGGGTGAGCGCCATTTTGATACTGGTGTTGCTAGGCACCGGTTTCCGGGCAGCGAATGTCATCGATGCGACCAGCAAAGCCGGCATCCTTCGTCTCCACATCCCGATTGCAATCGCGGTACTCCTTCTCACCCTCGTCCGCATCGCCTGGTGGTGGCGATTCGACCGGAAGCCTCTTCCATGGACGGATCGCCGCTATGGCAGGAGCGGGTCGCCCGCGCAGTCCACATTGCCTTTTACGTCATCGTCGTCGGTGTGATAGCCAGCGGCATCGGGATGATCGTGCTGAGCGGCGCCGGACCGGTGATCTTTAGCGCACAGGCCGAAGCTTTGCCGAACTTTGCCAACTATCCCCCGCGGGGACCGCATGGCTTGGGCGCACTGCTGCTTCTMGCGCTGCTMGCCATTCATATCGGAGCGGCTCTCTATCATCAGTTCGCGCGTGGCGATGGCCTCCTCCGGCGGATGTGGTATGGCGGCTGACCGGTTCGCATCGACGTTGTTTCCACGCGCGCCAGCGCACCACCCGTCGATCCCGTGAACAATCCCGGGAGTTGATCTGCACCTGGACCTGCACCATCCGACGACACAAATGGCAGAATGCCATTCTGTGGGTGTTTCGGACATTCGATATTCTGTCACATCCATGTCATGAAATGCGTCGACACCTCGTCCCAGATCAAGAGCGGGTACCCCAATGGATTATTTCAGACGTTTCAACTTTCTGTTCGCGACGCCAGCCTTCGACAACGAGGATCTGGAGGGCGCCCGCTACAATCAGATCGTCGAGGAGATCGAACGCTCCGGCTTTGAGGTGGTGCGCGCGCGCAATCTCGAAGATGCGGAGATCGCCGTCCAGACGGACGCCGCCATCGGCTGCATGCTGGTCGACTGGGGTAAGAAGGGGCTCGAGGGCAAGACGGCCTCCCTCATCAACCTGATGCGACGACGCGGCCTCGAATTCCCGATCATTCTGCTGATCCGCCGCAAGCGCTTCGAGGATGTGCCGGTAGAAGTCCTCGATTTCATCGATGGCTATGTCTTCCTTTCCGAAGAAACGCCGGCCTTCATCGCCAAGAGCCTTATCAGCCGGCTCAAGCAATATGCCGAGACGCTGAAGACGCCGTTTTTCGGCGCGCTGGTCGATTATGCCGAGGAAGGCAACCACCTCTGGACCTGCCCCGGGCACAATGGTGGTATTTTCTACAGCCGCAGCCCGATCGGCCGGGTCTTCATGGAGCATCTCGGCGAAGCGGTGTTTCGCGACGATCTCGACAATTCCGTGCTCGACCTCGGCGACCTGCTGACCCACGAAGGACCTGCACTGGCCGCACAGAAGGAAGCCGCCAAGATCTTTGGCGCCGAGAAGACCTATTTCGTCCTGAACGGCACCTCCACCTCCAACAAGGTCGCGCTCTCCGCCCTCGTCACCGACGGCGATCTCGTGCTATTCGACCGCAACAACCACAAGGCAGCGCACCACGGCGCCCTGATGATCTCCGGCGGCATTCCGGTTTATTTGCCGACCAGACGCAATCTGTACGGGCTGATCGGCCCAATGGATTTTGCGGCCATGGACGAAGAGGCACTCAGAGAGAGCATCCGCACCCATCCGCTGGTGAAAGACCCCGAGGCCCACAAGAAGCCGCGCCCGTTCCGCGTCGCGGTGGTGGAGCAATGCACCTATGACGGCACCATTCACAATGCGGAGATGATCCTAAAGCGTATCGGGCATCTCTGCGACTACATCCTCTTCGATGAGGCTTGGGCCGGCTTTATGAAATTTCATCCGCTTTATGCCGGGCGCTTTGCCATGGGCCTTGCCAACCTCGGCCCCGACGCGCCGGGTATCATCGCCACGCAATCCACGCACAAGCAGCTGGCAAGCTTCTCGCAGGCCTCGCAGATCCACATGAAGGACCGGCATATCACCGGCCAGAAACGGCGCGTGGAGCACCGGCGTTTCAACGAAAGCTTCATGCAGCACGCCTCGACCTCGCCCTTCTATCCACTGTTTGCCTCGCTCGACGTCGGCGCGCAGATGATGAAGGGACGTTCGGGCGAAGTGCTTTGGGACGACACGATCCGCCTCGGCATCGAGCTGCGCAAGAAGATCCGCGCCGTGCGCCGCGAATTCGAAGAAAAAGAGCATCGCCCGGAGCGCCGCTGGTTCTTCGAGCCGTTCGTGCCGGACCGGGTAGCGATCCCGGATGTGTCCAGCCCCGGCGCGGTGCATAACGTAGCGTGGGAGAGCGTCGCCACCGACCAGCTCGCCACCAATCCCGCCTTCTGGCACCTGACCCCCGACGCTGCATGGCACGGCTTTTCAGGGATGGAGTCGGGCTTCGCGATGACCGACCCGAACAAGCTCACCCTGCTCACCCCCGGCTTCGACCGGAAAAGCGGCAAATATACCGAGCACGGCATACCGGCGCCCATAGTCGCGCAATATCTGCGGGAAAACCGCATCGTTGCGGAAAAGAACGACCTCAATTCGCTGCTGTTCCTCCTCACCCCCGGCGTGGAGGCCAGCAAAGCCGGCACCTTGATCAGCGGTCTCGTCGCCTTCAAAAAACTCCATGACGACAACGCCCTGCTCGAGGAAGTCATCCCGGAATTCTACCGTCGCCGGCCGGCCCGCTATGCGGGAGTGCGGCTGCGCGATCTCTGCGCGGACATGCATAATTTCTTCCGCCAAGCCGATGTCAGCACGCTTCAGACAAAGCAGTTTTCCGCCGACCATCTGCCCCCGCTTGCCATGTCGCCGCATGATGCCGCACGCTGCCTGGTGCGCAACGATGTGGAGTATCTGCCGATCGACGCCATTGCCGGCCGCATCGCAACAACGCCCTTCGTGGTCTATCCTCCGGGTATTGCGACCATCGTGCCCGGTGAGCGCTTGACGGAAAAGGCTAAGCCCATGATCGACTATCTCAAGATGTTCGAAACCTGCTTCAACACCTTCCCCGGCTTTGAGGTCGAGATTCAGGGCCTCTATCGCGAAATCGATTCATCCGGCCGCATCCGGCTCTATACCTACGTGGTCGCGGAATAGGCTGGGAAGTTCAGGTTCAGTCATGAAGCAGGAGAATATAATCGTCATCCGCCCATCCCGGGAGACCGATGTCGATGCCATGTTGGCGATCTACCGCCGCCATATTCGGCGCGGCATCGAGGCTGGGGTTGATGATAGCGACACGCCGCAACCGGACGATCTACGGGAACGGCGCAAGAATTTAAAGGACCGCCGCTTCCCGCATGTCGTTGCGGTCGAAGGTGAAAAGGTCGTGGGCTATGCCTATGTGGTGTTGTTCCGCAAACGCCCGGCCTACCGCTATACCGTCAAGCACTCGATCTATGTGCATCACGATCATATCGGCCAGGGCATCGGAAGCCTGCTCATGCGCGGGTTGATCGACACCTGCGCGGCGGCCGGCTTCCGACAGATGATCGGCTATATCGACGCCGATAACGCTGCATCGCTCGCCCTGCACGAACGCTTCGGCTTCGTCCGCGTMGGCCTGTTGCCAGGGATTGCCTATCGCTACGGCCGTTGGGCCGATACCGTGATGGTCCAACGCTCCCTCGCCGCCGGCTCGACTACCCCACCACCACCGCCAGCGCTCTCCACTCGCTGAGGTCAACCGGATTGACGCAGACGACAAGTATCTCGATTTTTGCGATACCGCTCTCGGTCGCTCAGTGAAATGCCGGCCCGACGATCTCTCGCCCGACGCAAGTCCGCATGGCGCGAATTATATCCTGCACATAGCCGATGATGGCACGATTGCGGGGGTCGTCGATCATGGCAAGATCTTCGCGCATGACCTGCAGCATCCGTTTGATGTCGAGCAGCGTGCGTACGATATCGTCATCGTACTCCTCGCCCATATCATCGATGATATCGGCAACGGCCGCGGCCAAAGAGTCGACCCAGACGAGACGCTGCGCGGCACTCAACCGCTCAAAGAGTGTGATGTTATCGACTGCCGGCATACTTGCGCCTCCGGCACGAGAAATGCGACCTGCGCGGTTAGCGGTCAAGTCACAAAATCGGCATTCAAAGCGAAAATCACTTTTCACAAAGTCGCCGTCCGCCGCCATAGGGCTGGTAGGTGCAGTCCGCGGGCCGGAAGGAGCGGTAACTGCGGGAGCATTCGGTGATGTTGCAGGACTGTGTTGCCCCGGGACTGTCGATCACCGCTTCTGTCGATTGCGCTCCGCGCGGCCCAGGCACCGCCATCGCCTCCCGCATGAAGTCGCGCCAAATATGCGCTGGCAAGGCGCCGCCTGTGACCCCGTTCATTGGCGTGCCGTCGTCATTGCCCACCCACACGCCGGCGACGAGCGGTTGTGTGAAGCCAACGAACCAAGCATCGCGATTGTTCTGGCTGGTGCCGGTCTTGCCGGCCGCAAAGGTGCCGGGGTCGGCTCCGCGCCCGGTGCCGCGCTCGACCACCAACTGCAGCAGGCCGAGAAGATCGGACTGGTAGGGGGAAAGATCCACACTCGGCTTTACTTGTGAGCCAACCCGAAACGCCTTTGCCTGCCCTGCTGCTTGAAACTCGACGATGCCCCACGGCTCGACGGGCGCCCTGCCAAGTTGGACGGACGCATAGGCGCTGGTGAGCTCGAGCAAGTTTACTTCGKACGTGCCAAGCGTCAGAGATGGCGTGTTGGCAAGCGGCGTATTGATGCCGAGTTCGCGTGCAGCAGCGATCACTTTGTCGAGCCCGACCTCTTCGGCAAGCGCCACCGACGCGGCATTGAGTGACCGGGCAAAGGCCTCGGCAAGTGTCACCCAGCCGTGATAACCGCCGCCAGAGTTTTCCGGCGACCAGCCGTCGATGTCAATCGGCGCGTCCAGAATCCGGTCGGACAGCGAGAACCCAGCCTTCAGCGCTGCGTAGTAAACGAACAGTTTGAAGGCCGAGCCCGGCTGCCGCATCGCGGTGACGGCCCGGTTGAACTGGCTTGCCTTGTAGTCGCGCCCGCCGACCATGGCAACGACCGCGCCATCCGGCGTCATCGCAACCAATGCGGCCTGCGAAGCCCCGACTGTCTTTCCTTCGCCATCCAGCGCCCTTCTCACGACCCTTTCGGCAATCTGTTGAAATTGCGGCACCAGCGTCGTGCGCACCGTGGTTGAACCCGGCGAAGAGCCAGCAATTTCGCTGGCCCGCGGCGAAATCCAGTCGGCAAACCAGCTTCCGGAGCGCGGTGTCGGCGTCGTTGGATGCAGCTTGGCGAAGCTCGCCTTGGCTTCCTCCGCCTCCGCTTTGGTGATCTTTCCATTCGCCACCATGGCGTCCAGAACAACAGCGGTGCGTTGCCGGGCGCCTTCGAAATTATCGATCGGATTCCATTGGCTCGGCGCTCGCAGCAATCCCGCGAGCATCGCTGACTCCGGCAGGTTGAGAGCGTCTATATCTTTGTTGAAATAGATCCGCGCCGCGGCAGGCATGCCGGTAGCGCCAGCGCCGAGATAGACGCTGTTGAGATAGCGCGTCAGGATTTCCTGCTTGCCGAGCTTCCACTCCAGCCAAATGGCTATGACAACTTCCTGTAGTTTTCTCTTTATTGTCCGATCGCTATCGAGATATTCCAGCTTGATGAGCTGCTGGGTAATCGTGCTGCCGCCTTCTACCACCGAGCCAGCTTCAAAATTCCGCAGCAGTGCTCTTCCGATTCCTCTGGGGTCGACGCCGAAATGATCCATGAACCGGCGGTCCTCAATCGAAAGGACAGCGTCGATTAGCTGTGTTGGAAACTGGTTATATTGCACGTAGGGCCCTTGATAAGGCCCCTGCCTTACCAACGGCGCGCCGTCAGCGGTTTCCAACACCACGATGGGCTTTAACGTTCCATCCCGGATCTCGGCCCAAGGCACGTCTTTCAGTGCCCACACCAGTACGCTTGCAAGGAAGAGGCAGGCAAAAAGGGCCAATCCCGCGACGATTTTCCACCGGCCCGTATTTGGCGAAGCATACGTTCGATTTTCGAACTGCCTTATGCGCAGGCCACGAATATCGCTCCCCGCTTTAGACAGGGCAGTTGCGAACCATCTGCCAAAACTGCGGACCGTTGAGGGGCCTTCCGGCCCGCTTGGCGTCTTAAGCTTCGTCCTCAAGTACGAACCGGCCGCTTTGGTCCTGGCCCTTGCGAAGATCGCACTTGCTCGCAAATCATGACCGAGTGCCCGCAGTAGATTTTGCGTCGCCTGTCTGCTTTGGCCAAAGGCTCCGTCAGCCCGTCGCCGAGAATCGTCCGATGAACTGGACGTTGAGTCAGACGAGGGTGCAGGTGCCTCACCTTTGTCGGCAGCGAGCTCCGATTCCGGCGGGCGACTGGCACCCATGCTCGGGTCGCTGGTATTTTCGGCTGAGGAATTGGGAGGGCTTGGCATCGGTTCCCGCTAAAGGCTCTTTTTCCCTAATGTAGGGCGAGCTTATAACGTCGCCATGTGGAATCCTCCATCGCAAAACCGGCCCATTTATGTCCGTCTTCCGCTTGGAGATCACCTTCTCGCTTCATTCGCTGGAGGTGTGGCGACTTGTCCCTAATTTGAAACGCTTCTTGATCCGGTCGACCGGCGTTCCATCCAGAAGGGGAACCTGGACGAGCCTGTCATAGTCTTCAAAACCCATCCTGGTGTAATAGGCAAGACCGCTGACATTATCGGCACGTATGGTCGCATTGATAAATTCGAACCCGAGCTCTTCACCCGCTGCCCGTGTCGCAGGAAAAAGGGCGCTACCCACGCCAGGTATCTTTGGATTGGTACGGGCGAATGTCGCTATATCCGCAAAACCCTTCGGCGGATCGCCGTACAGGCTCAAAGATTGGAAGCCAGCAAGCAACCCGTCGTGCTCAGCGACATGACAGACCAGAGTAAACTCGCCATCAATGAACCAATCTGTGAACTCGGCAGCCGAAAGTGGCGTCTCAAGCGCAGTTGTTCCGCCGGTGCGGATAATCTCATTCAGCAGGCTACACAGTTCTTCTGCGTCGGCTGGTACAGCCCTTCGAATGTGCATGACTTCAGCGTCCTCGTCCTCATCTTGGGATGACAACGTACCGACGGTACCAGGGGAGCACAAGCGGCCCACTCTCCCGGCATCTTCGTGAAGACCGTGCGCGCAGCACGGAGTGTTTTTTGAATCGTTCGACTCGACGATAGAAATCCAGCATCTTCAACACGGAAATTTTTGCTAGATATTGCCAGGACCATCAAGAAATGACCTCTTCAGCTCCCTTTCTCGGCTTTCCGGATCGCCTCCCTGATGGCCGCATGCCGAGAGCAGTGATCTTCGGGGCCGGTCATGGCAGCACGTATCCCGGCAAAGATAGTAGCGGCTATGTCTTGGCCGCTGATACCATCCGCTCCGCGAGCCAGGCCGATGCCGCACTTGTGGAGCACTGGGATTTCGATCTTGGTGGACCGCTGTTCGACGGCAAGCCTATTAGCTGTATCGACGCCGGCGATATTCCAACCACCTTGCATGACAATGCTGGTAACCGAGCTCGAATAGAAGCGAAGACGTGCGAGGCCTTGGTGTCGTCAGCCGCACCCATCTTGCTCGGCGGCGACTGTTCCGTGACCATCCCCTTCCTTGCCGGCTTTGCGGAACATGGGCCTATCTGGGTCCTGCAGATCGACGCCCATATCGACTGGCGCGACGAATTGCATGGCGAACGCTACGGCTATTCGAGCCCCATGCGCCGGGCGAGTGAGATGCCGCATGTCGCTGGCATCGTGCAGGTCGGCCTCCGCAGCGTCGGCAGTGCGCGGCTTGTCGACATAGAAGCGGCGCGTCAGTATGGCAGCCGCTTCGTGACCGCCCGCGAAGTTCACGCCCGGGGTATCCGAACTGCTCTCCAGCACATCCCGGAAGGAGCGCAGGTGGTCATTACCCTCGACTGTGACGCTCTTGATCCTGGCATCATGCCGGGTGTCGCGGCGCGTACGCCCGGTGGCCTCACCTACACGCAGGTGATCGACCTTATTGCAGGCCTCGGCAAGCGCACTAGGCTTGCGGGATTCGATCTGGTCGAATTCTTTCCTCCCGCCGACATCGACGGCCTGTCAGCCCTGACCGCCGCGCGCCTTCTCGTCAACATGATCGGCGCCATCGTTCGGCAGGTTTGAAACTGCGCTTCCTCTCGCCTACGCGGCGCTTTCACTAAGCGTCCGCAGGAAATCCACATCGTCACCGATGATGGCGTCGATGAGCCCGTAGCTGAGGCATTGCCGGATCATCGGAAACCTGTCCCTGCCGCCCTGCCAGAACAAGGCGAGCTTTTCCGGCAGGAGTAAAGCTCAACCGCGCGGCAATTTCCGCTTTCTACAAGGCTTCGGCATCGGCGCGATGGAAGCGGTTCCAGTTCCAGTGAGACGGAATCGATCCCGCCGGCGCGCATCGACGCAACAATATCGACGGGACGGTGGTGAAGGATCGCTTCGGTCTGCAAGCGCGGTTCGATCTCCATCACCCGTCTGAGATCGAGGTGATCGAAGGAGGAGATGGGGACATGGTGGAGACGATCGCGCGTTCGTGCTCCTTCATCTCGATGGCTAGGCGCGTACAGACCCAAGGGCGCCCTGTTGCAGCTCGTTCGTCGGATGGCAATCGACTACGCGCCCAGAGGCATCCGCCAACGCCGCGCACCGGCTCCATCAACACGCCGTTTCTGACGCGCTACCTCGAAGGATTGGAGGACCCGAAAGCCAGCGAGGCTGCCATCAAGAACGCGCACGTTCCCCCTTGGACGCTGGACTGAACCCAGCGAAATCGCCAACGCGATCATCTATCTCGCAGGATCAAGCGCATCGTTTGTCACGGGACACATTCTCATGGCAGATGGATGTTAGCTCGCGTTGAGAAGGTTAGCCTTCAACGGGGCGTAGGGGCACCAAAGACTTGAATGAGTTGGCGCCGTATGGTGTTGGATTTTCGTTGTGGGTTTCGATGAAGGCGTCGATGTCGGCTTCCAGTTCCGCGGTGGAACGGTGTACGCCGCGCTGCAACTGCTTTCGCGTCAGCTCTGCGAACCACCGCTCGACCTGATTGATCCAGGATGCCGAGGTTGGCGTGAAGTGAACATGCCAGTGTGGGCGGCGCGCGAGCCAGGCCTTGATCCTCGGCGTCTTGTGCGTCGCATAATTGTCCATCACCAGACGCACGTCCGGCCCATTGGGCATTTCTGCGTCGATCCGCTTCAGGAGGTCGAGGAATTCCGTGGCCCGGTGACGCTTGTAGCCATGACCGATCACCGCCCCCGTGGCAATGTCGAGCGCGGCGAACAGCGGAAATTTCTTTCCGTCCAGAATGACGAGGTCCGCCTGCCTGCCAGCCATCGATCAAACTCCTGCTCTTGTCACAGAAGCCAAACAAAATGAAGCTTGCTTCCGTTCCACGTGACTAGTGCATACCGAACTTCCGAACGGCAAAATCCAGAAAGCTTCGCAGCTTCGGCGTCATTCGCCGACATACGCCGCAACTATCGCAGCCTGCGGAAGTCGCAAAAGTAATTCTGGCAGCCACGGCAGTTCTGTCGAAATAGCGGTTTATAATGCGCGCTGGCGTCAGCGTGCCGCTACTATTTATGCCTTTAGCGAGCGCAGCGCGGTCTGCGCTCATAGAGCGCACGCTTAGCAGCGTTGCGATCACTTTGCCCATCGCCAACTAGGCGGCCCCTAACGCCTGGAATATGCAGCAAGGCTCGATAAGTTGAATGCCGAGCCGCAAGGCACTACTTCGCGAACTCGCGATACAGCTCGACCGTCGGCGCGTGCGTATCGATCGTGTCGGCGACCTTGTCTACCATCGGCAGGTTCTTCTTTTCCGCGTCCCATACCGCCCTAAAACGTTCAACCGTCTCGCGCGCGGTGTCGATCACCAGCTTCTCAGAAAGCTCCGCTTTCGCAGCCAGATGCGCCAGCTCGTCCTTCGACAGCGCCGCCATCTTTTTTGTGCGGGAGAAATTGAGCGCCGCCGTATCTTCCCCCTCGATGTATGGGATAGTCGACAACAGGTCATACGCTGGCGAGAGCGCAGGGGTGCGGCGATCAGGATAGATAAGCGACCAGTTCTTCAGGTGCATATCACCGTTGCCGATTAGCGTGCTGAAGACTAGACGCCGGATGAATTCCGCCACGTCGGCCGTGCTGGTTTCGATCCCCAGCACGCGGCCGATCATCCGGTAATTGCCCTTATCGTATTTATGGTCGGGAAAGACGCCGAAGACTTGCGCAAAATCCTCGATATGCACCGGTCCCTTCGGCGTGCGGTAAAAACGCTCGATCGCCAGCGCCTGCCCGTGCAGCTCGCCCAGCCCCTGCGGCAGGCCGGTCACGGCATCGAGATCAACCAGCTGGATCTCGGGCACGTCCATGCCCATCATGCGGGCGATGGTCATCATCGCGAACTCGTTTTCGGGCACGCCGCTATATTGCTGAGAGGGCAGCTTTACGATCCACGAGCCACCCGTGCCCTCGGCCGGGATGGTCAAGCCGCCGCCTTTATTGTCGTTCTTAAAGGCCGAGAACTTCAGCTGCACACCCGCCAACGAAAAGCGTAGCGCGTTCGACCGAGCTTCAACGATAGCCCGCTCGTCATCCGGAGGCGCGTCATCCCCTTCGGAGGGATGCACCGTCACAGCCCCAGGCAGGTCGCGGCCGAGCATCCAGAGCAGGAAGAATTCCCGCGACGGCTTCACACCCGCACGACCAGCGAGGTATTTGCGCAGCGGCCCTTCCGGCAGTAGGTTCGAGAAGAAGGGCGGGACCACCATGTTGTACGGCCTGAACTTCGTAATGAGCGCCCCGAACGGGTCTTTCAGAGACAGGCTAAGCGTCGGCCGCTTTTCGTCTTCGATATAAGCATCGTTGAACGCGAATATGGTGCGCCCGTCCTGCAGGTTTGTAAGGGTCGCTACCGGTTGCCCATACAGTCTGACATCGAGGACCGAGACCTTAGGCATTATCGTCTTCCTCATCCAGCGCATAGGCCGAGCGAGGGACCGCGTCGTCACGGTCGCGGTGCAACGCAGCGTTGCGTAGGTCTCTTACGGCATGTGCGATCCTGCTCAGTTCCTGACGGGACGGAGGATCGGCCTGCCATCGGTCGAGGCGTGCAGTCGCCTCTTTGAATGTGTCCATCTCCTCGGCCGACAGAGGAAGATGCCTTAAGAGCGCGAGGCTATCTTTGAATGTATCTGCCTCGGAAGCACTACCGAACGCGCCCCTGTGCTGCGCAAACCACCGCTCGAGGCGCCCCGCCAGTTTGCGCTGGTCGGATGTCAGGACACCACTTGATGCCGGTGCGCTATCGAGGATGTTGCGGATCGCCGGCATCAGTTTTTTCGGGGCAAGGACGATCTCGAGGTCGAGCGCGCGCGCAACATCCACTAGGCTGCCAAGCCCGGGCTCCATGGTGCCCCGTTCTATCTGAGAAATATGGCTTTGCGTCAGGCCCGATCGTGCGCTCAGCTCGCGCTGGCTCATTTTCTGCGCTTCGCGCGCTGCGCGTAGCTGCTGCGTTATATGCTCCGTTTTATATGCCATATCATTATCCTGTATCTCGCGATGCGAACCATACAGGATAATATATAGACAACGCTATAGAGCGATGCAATGATGATATACAAAACCGCATCAGTACGATGAATTATATGTAATTATATATCAGATTTAGGCTTAGGACCCACTCCGCCGTTCCCGTGTGGCGGCCATTCGGAAGCACCGGTCCGGGCGTTAAGAGGAACTGAAAAGGAACACGCGGCTCCTTCAACCGAGTGTCCTTTAGAGGACGCCTCCCATTCCAGCGCCGGACAGCCGCGCTTCGTGTCTAAAAGGAAGCCGGCCTTTCTGCCTCGGCAACTCGCCCCGGTCGACCGCAAGCGATCATTGCCACCTGTTTCCAACAACCATGCCATTCCGACGAGCAGATCGTCATCAGTTATGAGAGCCGTAAGCGGAGCAAAGCTGAACGAAACGACGTGCTCTGCGCTTTTCGGGAGAAAGCAAAACCGCCGTTGCCAGCTCGGCCAACGACGATCTTGACACATGGACTGCGATATCTTTCGAGCACTACTATTCACGCGGTTGATCCAGCGCAATAAAAGGACGCCGGCCTTCGTATAGAATAACCATCCCAAGGATGGCGGTTACATCGTATTGGCTTCGACCAAAGGTTCAAGGCGGCATGTCTATCGTCAGCGAAAATCAGGCTTTTATTAGCATCGGCGTATCTTGCCAAACCGCACAACAGCTACAGCGGCATGCGGGGTTCCTTTCCTCGCTCTTGGATGATCAGCTGCGCGAACGGTCGGGATTCTTCAATTGGGTATTTGTCAGCGCATCAGATATCGCCAAAGTCGCGGAACGCCTGGTAACCGCGCCGATCACCCCCAAATCCCTGCATGTACCCACTCACGCTCGAGAAGCCCTGCGCTTGGAGGATTTCAAAGTTTGGTTTTGGCACGAGAAATTAAGCGATGAAGTGAACCAAGACGACGTGGAAAGAATTGCGACAAAATATGAGCGTCTTCGCAACAATTTCCTGAAAATGCTCGAAAAACCCGTCCGCTATATCGTCCTTAGCAATACGCAAAACAATATAGAAGACTTCTATCCCTATAAGAACCAGGGAATGAGCATCTCTCTCGATGCTGACATCGTTTCGGAGATTGCCTGCGCGCCGTGGGCAACGAACCGATATAATAGCGCCCAATTGATTGCATTGAGCTATCCACGGCGATGGACCGGCAGACTGGATAGGTCAGTTTCATACTTAGAAGAAGACGACACTGAATGGGAAGGCAGCTTGATATCTTGGGACAAGGCGTTGCGACGGCATCTCATGCCCGATCTCAAGCCAGGAAAACGCAACCTGCCGAGACTTGCGGTCGGGGCGACATTCTCTGCAGAGACTAAAACGGGATTGGGAAGAAACTGGAGGCCACGCGGCGAGATGGAGCCTTCCCTGTTTGATACGCCCAGCCGCCGATGCAGGGATTAGGGGCAAGTCAGCATCACAAGCCGTTGATATTTCCAAGATCGGCGGGATCATTCGGCGGCGCCGATTCACACAGGTATCTGCCGCCTTTGAACAGATTCGAACGGGAGACAACAGCCAATCCGGCCCGTGTTCGAGGCATTATTCCTCCCAGATCGCTCTTATGATGTGGGAGGTCAGGAATCAGCAAGGACCCCTCGTTAACATCGCTGCCGCCACGTTTGGCGAAGCGGTATCAGAGAGTTGATCGGGCAAGCCGAGGGTGGAGCGCAGTGTCTTTTCCCGATACTCTGCTCGATAGACGCCTCGCTCCCGCAAAAGAGGCACGACTTCTTCCACGAATTCGTCAAAGCCGCCGAGGGTCAAATGAGGCGCAAAGACGAATCCATCGGCCGCGTCTGTCTGCACATGACGATTGATCTCGTCAGCAATGTCATCCGGTGTTCCGACAAAAATGCTGGCGCGCGGTGACACGAATGGCCAATTGGCGAATGCTGAGACGGTCGTGGTCGGCAATTTCACGCCAAAGGCGCGCTGTCTCCAACCGGCTCTTGATATCCTGATTGCTCGCCCGCCCCTGGGCGAGCCGCGAATCGGAAACATCGGGTCCGATCTCCGGCAACGGCCCGTCCGGATCGTAGTTCGATAGGTCGCGATTCCAGACTTGTTCCAGAAACACGATCGCATTCTACACGTCATTCCGCTGGTCCGAGAGCTGGAAGCGACGCAGGTCGCTCAACCGGTCGCGGCAGAATAAACATCCGAGGCGGACGGGCCGCAACGCCGGTCCGCAATCGGCAAGAGCATAGCGGAACCTTGATGGCTCCGACGGGAAGCTGTGCCTCATCAGCCAACGAATGCTGTGAGGGACCGTGAGAGGGAAGGACATACACGCAATGACCTATGCGCTCGGAGGGTACGACACATCCCCTCCTCTGCCGGAACTCCAGGGCCGTCACCTCGGGACTGCTGCTCAAGCCGGTCCGGTGGCAGACACTGTGTCCGCAGATGGTCTGCTTGCGCTGGACGACGTCAGCCTTTCCTTCGGCGGTGTGGCGGCTCTCGCTAACATCGATCTCAGTGTAAGGCGCGGCGAGATCCGCGCCATCATCGGGCCGAATGGCGCCGGAAAAAGCTCGCGCGTCAACGTCATCAGCGGCGTCTATCGGCGGGATCGCGGTCATATCCAGATCGGTGGAAAGCGCTATGGCAATGTTCCAACTGAGAAGCTCGCACGCCTCGGCATCGCCGCACGTTTCAGTCGAAAGGATCTGAACCATGGCTTCCATCACAGGCGATCTTGGCCGCTACCACACATTTCCGCGCTGGCTTGCACCAGCAGCCCTCCTTGCCGTGGTCTATTTCGTCGTCCCGTTCGTCGGTTCCAGCTATCTCTTTGAAGCGATTCTACTGCCGTTCCTGGCGCTCAGCCTTGCCGGCGTCGGGTTGAATATCCTGACCGGTTATGCCGGACAGGTCTCGTCGGGCAGCGCTGCCTTCATGGCGGTCGGCGCCTTCGGCTCCTATCGATTTTGCGGCGCTAACGGCCGATGCGAGAAAATTCCACAATATGTCTGGCGTATATGTCGATTTGGAGGGCTGGAACAATTTCCTTTTGCAGATTGGCCGCCTCCCCCTGCACACGCGTGAGCTTTTGGAGCCTAAAATTAACGAAAGTGCAACATCACGCACTACTGCGAACGCACCTCACCATCTCCCCATGTACCGGTCCACCAGCGGGATCGCGAGTTGATCCTCGCATATGACGAGGAATTCGGTTGGAGTGCCAACGATCGCAAGGTCTACACAGCTATCGGACGCGAACGCGCGGGCGGGGCTTCAAATGGCGTCTTTCACAAATATGGGCAGAGCAGCGGCCCGAGCACGAACTCGGCAGGCGTGGTCTAGCGAAACGAGCCGGGCAGGCGGCGGCTATCACGAAAGCTGCGCCCCAACGGGACACTTTAGATTCGGACCGCTTATTCCGTTCATTGCCTTCATTGCGATGTACCTGATGCAAAAGTTTGGATGAGTGGAGAGGCACGTGCGGCCTCCGCGACGACACCCAATGAAGATGAGCCACGAGCCCAATTTTGCGGCCTGCTGGATCGTTGTGGTAKAATTGCACTGATGGCAGTCCTGTATGTCGACTGATCGTGAAAACAACTGTGCAAAACAACAAATTTTACGGAATTTCTTAATTCGGTTTTTTCAGGCCCCTGTTTAGCTGATGCTGCATTACAGAACGGGTGTGATTCCGATATGGTTCTACGACAGCGACATCCCTCCGCCATCATTTTCAAAGCCCTGCGGAGGGCCACGCTCGGCATGCTATGCGCCGTGGTTGGTTCCGTTGGTCTTTTGCTCATATTAAACCTATTGATGCCGGATCGACCAACTTTGGTCGGATTTGTCGGTGCAGCACTTATTTCGGCATTTGTGGCCTTCCCGCTGCTTTTTGCCTTGCAGCTCAAGAACGACGTCGTCCGCAAGATGCAGGAAAACGTCACCCAGGCGGCGCGCTACGACAGCGTGACGAAGACGCTGAACGGCACCGCCTTTGCCGCGGCTGTCGAGCACTTTATCGACCGGCGCAAGCATGTGGCCACCGATGCCGGCGGCATCGTCATCGCCGTCATCGTCGATACGCTCGACGAGATCGGCCGGCGCTACGGGCCGCAATGGGCCGATACCGTGATGCAGTCGCTTGCCTTGATCGTCCAGTCCTCGGTTCGCCGTGGCGATCTCGTGGCGCGGCTTGCGACCAACGAACTCGGCATCTTCCTGCCTGGCGCCACTCTCGAGAACGCCCGCGACATCGGCACCCGCATCCGCACGGGCGTCTCCGCGGCCACGTTCAGCGCCGACGGCGCGGCGCTTTCCGTTGCCATCCGCCTCGGCGGCATCTCCTTCGACGGCCCGGCCGACTTCAACCAACTCCGCCAGCTCGCCGACCAAATGGCCTTCGAGCGCGGCGACGAGAGCGACGACATCCCGATCAGCGCGCTGCCGGCCGCCTGAGACTGGCGCCCCCACCGCAGCGGCAGGGCGGCATGGGCCCAAAGGCGAGACGCGTCTTTGATGCGGCGTCAAAGCCAGCTAGGAGCTCAGTTGGCCTTCTGGATCCGCCGAGGCTGATGAGGCCTCGAGGGATGAGATGTCGGCGTGGGGTCCCGTTAAACAGCCCTCATGATGGAAACCTCGATTACAACGCCAGCCGTCACATATTTCCACATCGCGACGAGCTGCTTTCCCGGCTACGGCGACAATGGTTGTTTCATCAAGGCGCCCCTGGTTGCATCTTACGCCAATCGAGATTGTCGCGCGTGCGATCTGGCTCTATTTCCGCTTCAATGTCAGCCTGTGCGCAAAGTCGAAGACTTGAGGCTCGGACGCGGCGTTTGTCGTTCCTTACGAGACGATCGGCTGGTGTCGCAAAGGACGCAATCGAATACCACGCTCCATTTTGCCGGCGCGCCCTCCAATAGCACATCGAAACGTCGAGAAGTGTATCGGTGGTCGCTTGGCCAAGCGCGTTGCCGGCTATGAACCTCTTTCGGCGACGATGTTGGGTCGCTTCGTCGGAAACGGCCGCATTCCTACAATTGAAAGCCAAGCGATACCTCCCGCAACAATCTGGCGAGAAAGACCTAATTCAGTAGAATTGAATGCTCGAAATAGCAAAATTGTTGGAAGTACTTATCCGATTTCCGCATCGAGCATCTTTAAACCTATAGGCGCAATTCTTACGTCCTCTATCGTTATGTCTATCAAGGCAACCCCGATGTGAGACCGCTCACGACCACGCCATCCCTCTGTGGGGACTGGGGACGCGCGGTCATTTTCCCAGACAATGAGCAGCCCAAGCGTTCGACACGCGCTCCAGTGCGTCGAGCGTAAAGGCGCGCGCAATCTCCCCGTCTTACAACCAACACCAACCGGGCGCTCGTCGGATGGACGAACCCGTGCGCCCACAGGAGAGAAAAGATGGAAACCCTGCAATATCTCAGCCCGATGGAATGGATGGCGATCGAAATCGCCGTTCCGGTCATCGTGCTGGCAATCCTGTTCCGGTGGAGCGGCGTGATCCGCTATATCCCCAACGACAGGCTCGGCATCCTCGAAAAGCTATGGAGCTTTCGCGGCTCCGTCAAGAATGGCTTCATCGCGCTCAACCGCGAGGCCGGCTTCCAGCCGGAAGTCGTGCGCGGCGGCCTGCATTTCTTCATGCCGTTCCAGTATTCGATGCATCGCGCCAATCTGGTGACCATTCCACAGGGCCAGATCGGCTATGTCTTCGCCCGTGACGGCAAGCCGTTGCCGCCGACCCAGACGCTTGCCTCGAATATCGAAGCCGATGACTTCCAGGACGTGCGCGGCTTTCTCCTAAAGGGCGGCCAAAAGGGTCCGCAACGCAAGATCCTGCGCGAAGGCACCTATGCCATCAATCTGGCACAGTTCATCGTGTTGACTGCACAATCGACCCATGCCGTCAACCTGAGCTCGTCGGAACAGCAACTATTTGCGGATATGTCCAGGCTGATCACGGAGCGGAATGGCTTCGAGCCCGTCGTCATCCATGACGCCGAGGACTTGATCGGCGTCGTCACCGTCCACGACGGTCCGGCGCTGCCGGATGGCGAGATCATCGCGCCGACCGTTGCCAACGACCCGAAAGACCCGAATTTCCATAACAATTTTCAGGATCCGGAGAAGTTTCTMAACGCCGGCGGTTATCGCGGCCGGCAGTTGCAGGTGCTTGCCGACGGCAGCTATTTCCTCAATCGCATTTTTGCGACCGTCGAACTGGTCGAAAAGACGATCATCGACGTTGGCACAGTGGGTGTCGTCGTCTCCTATACCGGCCGGCGAGGTGCTGACATTTCCGGCCAGTCCTATCGCCATGGCGAGCTGGTTGAGACGGGCGCACGCGGTGTCTGGTCGACGCCGCTTCTGCCGGGCAAATATGCCTTCAACACCTATGCCGGCAATATCGTCATCGTGCCGACCACCAATTTCGTGCTCAAATGGACCAAGGAACAGTTCGGCGAACATAAGCTGGACGAGAACCTTTCGGAAGTGTCGCTGATCACCAAGGACGCCTTCGAGCCGATGCTGCCGCTCTCGGTCGTCGTGCATATCGACTATATGAAGGCGCCGCTCGTCGTACAGCGTTTTGGGGATATCAAGCGGCTGGTCGAACAGACGCTCGATCCGATGGTTTCCGCCTATTTCAAGAATATTGCCCAGACCAAGACGCTAATCCAGCTCCTACAGGAGCGTAGCGACATCCAGCGCAAGTCCGGCGAGGAAATGCGCGAGAAATTTGCCTCCTACAGCCTCGAACTGCAGGAAGTGCTGATCGGCACGCCGCGCGCCAGCAACGGCCAGAACAGCATAGAGCAGATCCTGATCCAGCTACGCGAGCGCCAGATTGCCGTTGAAAAGGTCGAGACCTATAAATTGCAGGAAGCGGCAGCGATCCAGGAGCGCACATTGCGCGAGAAGGAAGCGCTCGCCGAACAGCAGGCCAAGATCACCACATCCGCGCTCACCATCGAGATCAGCGAGAACGAGGGTAAGGCCCAACTCGCCCGCACCCGCCAGCAGGCAGAAACCATTCAAGTCACCGCCAAGGCAGAGGCCGAGAAGGTGCGCTTGGCAGGTCTCGGCGAGGCCGACCGGATCAAGGCCATCGCGCTTGCCGATGCCGAACGTATCAAGGCAACTGGTTTTGCCGATGCCGAGAAAGTACGCGCCGTCGGTCTGGCGGAAGCCGAGGCCACCGAGAAGAAGGTTGCGGCCTTCGGTGGGCCGGACTATCAGCTCAACTCGCAGGTCCTCATGCGCTTCGCCGAAGCGATCGAGAACGGCAGGTTGCCGCTCGTGCCGCAGATCCAGGTCGGCGGCGCCGGCGGCGATAAGGGTGCCACCAACGGTCTTGTTGAAATGATGCTGTCGATGCTCGTCGCCGATCGGCTTGGACGGCAGAATTCACCGGCTGCAGTGCCGGCGCTAGCGCCGGTCGAGCAGGATTGATCATGGATGGGCCGGTTATGCCGGCCCATTTTGTATCCCGATTTGGGAAGGCAAGAGAACAAGTTTTCAGGGCGCCTCTGGTTGCTTCAGCCGCGGCTTGACGTGCACATCCGACCAAACCGCCAGCTCTCGCAGCAATGGTTCAAGCGTCCGCCCGAACGGCGTGATGGAGTATTCCACCTTTGGGGGCACCTGCGGATAGACGGTACGCAGGATGACCCCATCCGCTTCCAGCTCGCGCAATTGCGTTGTCAGCATTCTCTGCGTCAGTCCCGGCAGCAACCGTCCAAATTCTCCGAAACGCTTCGTTCCGTCGAGAATGTGGAAGATCAGAATCGCCTTCCATTTCCCGCCAATAATGTCGAGCGCCGCCTCGACCGGACAGTTTCCATAAAAGGCGTGCCTTTGCTTGCGCGTCATGTTGTCTGTCCGCTCCTTACTTACAAATATGACAGTATAGGCTTCATTTATGCGTACTTGCGTTTTTTTTGCCTGAAAGCGTCAATCACCGGTTCAACGAAACCAGCACAGAAAGTCTCAAATAATGGAAACCCATCCCATCGTTCGTCTCGAACAGGCCGCGCACTTCAGCGTTGGTGCACCGGGGACCCATCCGGCTTTTTGGAATTATCGGCGCCCGATGTCACCTATTTCGATCCCTTTCTGAGCGAACGCCTCGATGGCCTCGACAAGCTCACCGCCTATTACGAGAGCATTCGCGGCAAAATCTTCGCGCCCAAATACGAAATGATCGAACCTTGCGTGCAGAAAGTCGGGGATGGCGCTATCCTCACGTTTCGTTTGAACTCCTACAGCAGCAGCGAGGGCGCACAGATGCGGTGGAACTGCACCGAAGTGTATTGGCGCACAGAAGGGACTTGGCGGATCTTACAGACGCACTGGTCATTTACCGCGCGGGAGTGACCCTACGAGACCTCGAGGCGAAGCGACGGTTGGCAACCATCGACCATTTATTACCGGGGTCGCAACTGCGCCGGACACACACGGCCCAAAAAAGCATCCGCAGCGTTTGTCGCGCAAAATGAGGCGCACAGCATTGTTCGGCGGCAACGCTGTGCGCTCATATGGTCGTCAATACTTAAGGGGTCGAATCTTGCCGTGGAACGTTACGCGGCAAGACCGTTGATGTCGCCMGGCGGGAACATTCGCGCCAGATTGAGGAAGCAAATCATGCTTTCCTCATGGGTGATGATGCCATCGGAAAAGCCGCGATCAAAGGAGGTGGCTATTTCCGGTACGGGCTGGATCTCGTCGCCGCGGACGGTGAGAATGTCCGACACTTGGTCGACCAACAGACCGAGCACCATCCCGTGAACCTCCGCCACCACAATGGCGCTGCGTTCATTGGGCGCGGTTGCCGCCATGCCGAGCTTGCGAGCGAGGTCGATGATTGGAATGACCGAGCCGCGCAGGTTCATGACTCCCAAAACATCGGATGGCGCATGCGGGAGCGGGGTGGAAGGGGACCATCCGCGAATTTCGCGGATGGTGGTGGTCGTGACGCAGAATTCCTGTCCATGGAGACGAAAGGCGATAATTTCGAGCGTATCGCGTCCGGCGCCGATCAGGGATTTAGGCTCGGTCATCAGAATGACTCCCAGCCGTCACTCGCCACCGCGGCATTGCCGTGGAAGGCAGCCGCCACCTTGGTCGCCATTGCCCGCGCAGGAGATGCGACCGGCTTCGAGGTCGCAGTTGCCGCAGCCGGCCGTGTTTGCCGTGACGCCGGGCTGCCTCCGATGTTGAATTGAGCCAGCAATTGGAAGAGCGCATCGGCCTCTTTCGCGAGGCTGTGTGCAGCGGCTGTCGATTCTTCGACCATCGCGGCATTCTGCTGCGTGCCCTGATCCATGATATTGACCGCCTGATTGATTTCCTTGATCCCAGTCGCCTGCTCCCTGGAGGCCTCTACGATAGCTCCGACATTGCCGTTGACCTCCTGCACCTGGGACACGATGGTTGTCAGCGCGGTACCCGTTTGTCCAACCAGTGCGACACCATCCTTCACATGCGCGTTTGAATCAGTGATCAGATCCTTGATCTCCTTGGCGGCCTTGGCCGACCGCTGAGCAAGTTCGCGCACCTCCTGGGCGACGACGGCGAAGCCCTTCCCAGCATCACCCGCACGCGCAGCTTCGACACCGGCGTTCAGTGCCAGAAGATTGGTCTGGAAGGCGATCTCGTCGATGACACCAATGATGTTGGAGATTTCCGAGGAGGAGCTCTCGATCTTGCCCATGGCATCGATGGCGCTACGCACAACCGAGCCGGAATGCTCGGCATTCTCGCGCGTCTTGCGGACGAGCTGGCCCGCTTCTTCGGCGCGGCGGCTCGAATCGGCCACCGTGGTGGTGATCTCTTCGAGGGCCGCGGCTGTCTCCTCCACCGAGGCGGCTTGCTGCTCCGTCCGCTTGGACAATTCGTCGGAGGCCGACCGAATCTGCTGTGAGCCGGCGGCGATTGCACGAGCATTCTCGGCCACCGTCTGCATGGCCGTACGGAGCTTTTCCACTGTGCCGTTGAAGTCTGTACGGAGCTTTTCCAGGGTCGGAATGAATGGCGCATTCAGGCTCTGCGTCAGATCGCCATTTGATAGCTGCATCAACGCGCCCGCGAGCTCGTCGACATTGTTGACCCGGGCCGTGACATCGGTTGCAAATTTGACGACCTTGAAGACCTTGCCGTTCATATCGAAGATGGGGTTGTAAGAGGCCTGGATATAGACTTTCTTGCCGCCCTTGCCGATGCGCAGGAATTCTTCGGCGACGAACTCGCCCCCGGACAGCCTCTGCCAGAAGCGGCGGTAGTCGTCACTGCTCGTGTAGGCACTGTCGCAGAACATCGAATGATGGCGCCCCTGGATCTCCGAGAGCTGATAGCCAAGCGCCCAGAGGAAATTCTGGTTTGCCGTCAGCACCTCTCCATTCGGCGTGAACTCGATAACGGCCTGGGCGCGTGACAGGGCGTCGAGTTTGCCGGCATCCTCGGCGCTTTTCAGCTTCTGCGCTGTGATATCGGTTGCGAATTTGACAACCTTGTAGGGTTTGCCGCCGCGGAAGATCGGATTGTAGGAGGCTTCGATCCAGACTTCCTTGCCGCCCTTGCCGATGCGCTTGTATTGGCGCTGGTCGAACTCACCGCGGTTGAGCCTGGCCCAGAACTCGCGATAGTCGGCGGAGGAGGCTTCCGCCGGATCGACGAACAGACGGTGATGTTGGCCGATGATCTCCGATGCTTGATAGCCMAGGGCGCCACAAAAATTGTTGTTGGCCGTCAGCACCTTACCCGTCATGTCGAATTCGATAATGGCTTGCGATTTATTCATCGCAGCCAGAACCGCCTTGGCATCTGAACCAAAGCCAAATGCGATTGCTTTCATATTGTATCCTCCTAGTACGGCCCATGAAAGCCGGTCCCGTTGTCACCGGCGCGCATCAGCATGCGGCCCCACTGCAGGCAGCAGCGAGAAAGCCGGCTCATCAATGTGGGCTAGGGCAGCGGTGTTGTTTATTGATGATGCGAGGAACTCGCGAAGAGAAGCCGCCGCCATCATGGCAGGTGAGACGCGATTATGCGTCGCTTCGATGTCCCAAAAGTGAGACACGATAGTTTCAAAACAATGAATGCGCCGCGAATTATTTTAGTTTTTAATTCTTAGCTGATGATCTGCCGGCGGATCGCTTCGGCGATCGCATGGGTGCGATTGGCGGCGCCGAGCTTGCGGGTTGCGCGCTTGAGATAGGTATTGACCGTTTCCAGCTGGTATTCGGATACGACCGCGATTTCGTCGCTTGTCAGCCCCTTGCTTGCCAAGGTGAGGCAGTGCACTTCGCCTTCCGAGAGCCGAAATATGCTCGCTGCGAAGTGGTCCATCAGTGGTTTCGTGACGGACTTGTGGAGCGGTTCGGCAAGAAACGCCAGCAACTGCCGTTCACTTTCGGTGAACGGACGGTCATTCGTGAAGCAGACGCCGCCATAGACGCAGTCATCACGTGATACAGGAACCAGGAATCGATTTTGGATATCGAGCGAACGGTTCAAGTGCTGAAGACGCACAGGCGCGGCCATCATGTCGAATGCTTCTACTTCGGTCAGCGGCGAGTTGCGACGTCGGGACATTATTACGAGTGGATCGGAATGTTGAAGCTCTTCGGCGAAATAGGCCTCGACGTAGGCGGGGGGAAATGAGGTCTCGCTCGAGCGGCCACGCCCGAAATGATAACCATCGATATCAAGCCCACTCACCGCGATGTGCTTGAACCCAACCGATTTGCGCAGTTGCTCCAGCAAATCGCTGCTTCGCAGAATGCGGTGCGCCGGAACGGCAGAGAGGTTCCGATATGCGTCAAAGGATGGAACGACCGCGCAGCCCATATGCAACCTCTAATACTTTATGTATGGCATAACTTTTCGCGTCTTTTGGTAAATCTAACGTTAATACTCGATACTAGGATTCGTGCAAGAACTGCCTCAGGCGACGCCCCCGATCCGCAGTGTCGTCGGCATTGACGGAGACGCTTTCGCAGATCTCACCGACCGCCCAGCAGAAATCCATACGTCGCCTCTTTTCAAAGCAACACACTGTCCCCGCCTCGCGCGGTTAAATCCATTTTACGCCAACACTATCCGATACGAGAAGCAAAGTTCAGCCTGAGCTGGGAAAGACACAGGCTGCTCCCAGAAATCCAGCTTTTGTTAATGGTTGACATCAATTCATTGCGTTGCCGTGACGCAATTGTCTCCCAGGGGGATGCCGTGTCTGCGGAGCAAGCGAAAGCTCATCCATGCTGCTCGAATGATTTGAGGCAGCTCTTCCTCATCATTCTTAAGAGAGCCCGATGACGGTGCCTGCCTCTTTCTTGTCGCTCCTGAAAAAGGCCACATGCAGAAGCTTATTCGATTTCCACACCAAGATCGCGACCAATCAGATCCCCCCACACCAGATACAAATTTCTTAGTTCCCGAACAGCTCGAGCTGATGCGGTTGTTGGGGCGCAACCGTGAGGCACTGGCGAACCCGGCAAGCTATCTGGAAGCACTTCGGCTGTCGCTATGCGGCAACGATGGCGACGCATCACCCTATCCAGCCAACGCGGAAATTGGAGGGTAGTCGTGTCGCTCGTTGCTCGCGTTCTCGTACTCGTCCTATTTCTTCTGCCGACAACCGCAATTGCCGAGAGCGACGACTGGCAGGTCGCAAAGGCCACCAGCCAGGTAAAATATACGATAGACCTCTCGAACTGGATGGATCTACACGCCGGCGATGTCGTCCCAAACCGGGCCTGGGTATCGACTGGCCCCCGCGGCCGCGTTGAACTTGCGCGTGGTGTCGAAAGTATTGATTTCCAGCCAAACACGACGGCTTCGATTACAACTAACTCCAGCCTCTTTTCATCGCGCAAGACCGAGGTCCGTCAACAGACCGGCACGCTCGATCTTGAGATAGAAAAGCGTAGCCAGCCACATACGACTGTTCAAACGCCCTATCTCGCTGCTGTCGTCAAAGGCACCATCTTCCACGTCAGTGTCGGAAAAACAACGGCGTCCGTGTCGGTTGACCGAGGGTTGGTTCAAGTGACTTCCTTCGCTAGCGGTCAGCAAGCAAATGTAGGGCCGCATCAAGCCGCCTCCGTCGATCGCAATGCCGGGATGACGGTCTCCGGGCAAGTGTCAACGCCGTCGATAACCTCCGTCGCCCCTTCGGTGGCAAAAGTGCCCGCCTTGGGTGCCGCCACGCTATCCGGACAGGACACCGCGAGCGACAGTACTAGCAAATCGTCGCAAGCCGGCACGGCCGGTGCCAGTGGCGATAGCGGCAGTGCCGGCGGCGGCAGCAGCGGCTCCGGAAACGGCAACGGAAAAAGCTCCGGTGAGCCCAGCAACGACAACAGCGGAAACGACAGTGGCAATGGAAGCGGAAACGCTGGAAACGGCAACACCGGAAACGGTGGCGGCAATGGAAATGGGAATGGCAATGCCGGAAACGGCAACAATGGGAACGGAAACAGCAGCAACAACGGGAAAGGAAATGGCAACACCGGAAACAGCGGCAGCAATGGAAAAGGGAACAGCGATAGCAACGGGAACGGGAACGGGAAAGTCAAGAGTAGCAAAAAGTGAAAGGCGTCTACCGCTCTCTGCTACAACTTTACAAGGGCAGGCCTGGAACTGTCCTGCTGAGAGCCTTGCTCGTCCTGATGATCCTCGCATTTCCAGTCATTGGGCCTCAACTTGCTCCCGTCATCCAATTGAACGACGGGTTGGTTGCCACACGGTTCGAATGGGCACCCCGTAACGCTTCCGGACAGATCGCATTCATCGCCATAGACAAACACACCCTTGATGAGGTTGGTGTCTGGCCATGGCCAAGGAACATCTACGGAAAAGTCCTGGACACATTATACGGCGCTGATGTCGGCGACATCTTTCTCGACATCGATTTTTCAACGCCTTCAAGCGCGTCGGAAGACGCGCTTTTTGCTTCGACTTTGGCGAAAGTCGGTGGCGGCGTATTGCTGCCGGTTTTCCGGCAACAGAAAACAGCTTCGTCTTCGCAAACAGAAATTTCACAACCGATTCCACAATTGCTTGCCAACGCATGGCCTGTTTTCGCCAACGTCGCAACGGACGCCGATGGCCTCGTTCGGCGGTTCGATTTCGGGAATGATTTTGATGGAAAGCCAACCCCTTCTGCAGCCTCTGCCTTGTCGGGCGGGGCCAGGATATCCGGCAGCCAATTGATCGACTTCTCAATCGTACCGAAAAGCATACCGACATATTCATTGACGGATGTCATCGAGGGTAAAGTCGGCGCGAAACAACTTGCGGGCCGCTCCATCGTTGTCGGGGCGTCCGCGGTTGAGCTAAAGGACACCTTCAGCGTACCAGTTTACGGCGCATTGGCCGGTCCGCTCATCCATGTTCTGGCCGCCGAAACACAACTGCAAAATCGCAACCTCCGGCAAATCGATCAAACCACGCTCGATCTTTTGTTTGCCGCCGCTTTGATTGTTGGAGTGTTTTGTTTTCGCTCCTTGGGCATGGGCAAGACGACGCTTATTGCCGCCGCGCTCGGCTGCGGCTGCGAAGTTGCAGCATTCTTTTTACAGAAGGACCTGGCGATCGTTAGTGGAACGATCGTTCCCTGGGCGCTTCTGGCATTCGCCTGGGTTCTTGCCTTGAACGAGCGGATAGACCTTGGAGAAATGATTGCCGCTATCGCCAACGTCGATGCTCGAAATTCCCGCCGGCTGATGAGGAGCATAATAGCCGATAGCTCTGATGGGATCATCGCATTTGACAGCGACCTGAGGATTTCAGAAATCAGCGATTCCGCAAGGTCGATCCTGGAAATCCGTGCAGGCGATAGCCTTTTGACGATCAGGGAAGGTTCCGTCTCTCAGGCCGTCTCGGAGATTGTTGGTCAATATGATCCGCAGCAGATCGGGATACAATCCCGGACCGTTGAGTTCCTAAAGCCTCTCAATGAGACGCTCGCGGCCTATGAAGCCTTGATAACCCTTTCCCCCCTGGAGGCAATAGGCCGCCATTCTATAAAGGTTTTCGGCGGATGCATCATCATTCGGGATATCACCGCCAGAAAGCTCTATGAAGACAGGCTCAAGCGGCTGTCTGAGCAGGACGAATTGACGGGCCTGCTGAACCGACGAGAGTTTCTCGCTCGGATTGAAGGACGAAGTGGCATCATCGCTCTGCTMGACATCGAACGCTTCTCAAGCATATGCACCACACTCGGAAGAGAGATCGGCGACGCGCTTCTCAAAGCTGTAGCATTTCGGTTGCTGAGTGCCTTGCCCGATGCGCTTCTTGCCCGCATCGACGGTGACCTGTTTGCCGTACTTTCGGCAGAAGAAGAGCGCGAGCCAAAAGATCATGCTGAAGCGCTCCTGCACCTCTTTAAGGAACCTGTCGCGTATAACGGAATGTCGACGGCAGTCGGAATTCGCCTCGGTCTTGCTCGCTGTGGGCTGGTGAGTGCGGAGGATTCTTTACGCGCGGCTGAATCCGCGCTGGACACAGCAAAGAGGTCATCAGGGCAGTGGAAAGCGTACGATCCGGGAGTGGCCCTTCAGCAAACCCGCATCAGGCGCTTAGAAGTGGAAATGCGAGCCGCGCTCCACGATAATCAGTTCTTCCTTGTGTTTCAGCCACAGATAGATTTGACAACCCGGCGCTTTGTGGGAGCAGAAGCGCTTTTGCGATGGGAGCATCCCGAACTCGGCCTTATATCGCCAGCGGAATTTGTACCGATCGCCGAATCTTCAGGACACATCTGCGAAATCGGGCGATGGGTCCTTATGCAATCCTGCGCAGAAGCAGCGCGCTGGTCGCACGGCGTCATCTCGGTCAACGTATCTGCGATACAGTTCGAGCGGGCCGACCTCGAAGCGGACGTCCTTCGTGCGCTGCATCACAGCGGCTTACCCGCCTCCAGACTATGTCTTGAGCTCACGGAATCGGCCTTCATCAACGATGGCAAACGCTCTGTCGCAAAGATGATGGGGCTTCGCAAAGCTGGCGTCGCCTTGGCTCTCGACGACTTTGGAACTGGCTATTCTTCGATGAGCTATCTTGCCGACCTCCCGCTCGACAAGCTGAAAATCGACCAATCCTTCGTCCGCAGAATGACAGACGACCCGAGTGTCCGCGAGATCGTGAGGGCCATCGTCTCGATGGGACACGGCCTCGGCCTCGAAATCGTTGCAGAGGGAATCGAGGGCGAGGCCGAGATGGAGGCTCTTTGCCGACTGCGATGCGAAACAGGCCAAGGCTATCTCTTTAGCAAGCCGCAACCCGCGGCGGACATACGGCAGCGATATAGGCTCCTGACAGCCGCTGCCATAGGTTAATCAATACATCGAGCCGGATGAGATATCGAATTGCTGTCCATGATTGTTGGTGCAGCGGAGACGATTGTTGGTAGCATCGAATTCTAGGAGATCCATCCATCCGCCGTTGTTCCAAATCGCGCAGGCGGACAGCGATCTGCCGGCCACCATCCGCCAAGTGCCGGCGTTCTGGCCGTTTTTGAATATCCGGCCGGCCGTATCAAACGACACGGAGCTGCCATCGACCCAGCGCCAGGGCTGCCCCGTTAGCTGCTCGAAGATTGGGTCGGCGTCATTTGGCGGATTGAATATAAGCGTCATAAGAAACTGTGCAGCTTTGGTGACATGCTCCAGTTGCGCCTGCAACCCCCTGGTCTGCGCCCGCGTCAGGTCGTTGGGGCGGCCCTTATGGGCGGCATAGCCCCACCAAACGTCGTGCAATTCACGTAGCTGGTTTGGCTGCATGGCTCTCGGGCTATCGCGCCATCCCACCGGAAGCCGTTTGAACACCGCATTCCAGAACTGCTCGCTCAAGAAGGTGTCGAAACTGAACTGATAATATCCAGACTCGAAATCATCTTCATCTTCGGGAAAGAAGAGAGGGCAAGCTGGCGGCAGCAGAGATACGGAGCGCTTCCCAAAAAGATTTGCCTCTTGCATCAATCCTGATGAAATTCCCAAAAGCGTCGCGGGCCTATCGGAGCAAAGAATGTCATAGCTATTGCGGCTCTCGACCTGCAGGGATCGGCTGACACTGGCGAGCACCGACATTTCGCTTTGCATGTGAGCGCCATCCGCCGACGGGTGCGGAAGATAGTGCACGTTTTGATCGTGCAATTCCTTGGTAAGGATCGGCAGTGCATCCGCAATCCGGAAATAGCCTTTTCCGATGATGATGCTGGCATCGGTTGCGGTCTGGCCAACGAAGTAGACGTCGTTTCCCTTCGCGTGACTGCCGGGGGGCGACCTATATCGGTCATAGTGCCTGAACGACGAGGCCAAAAGGAGAGCTTCAGCCTCGATGTCCGCCCTCGACATCGAGGTCAATGACATAACTGCATTGATTTCCCTCGAATTGCTACGCATCGCCAAAACGATGTCCTTCATGAAGCGCAGCGGCGAAATGCGTATGTCGATATATGTGAGGCCTAATTCGTTCAGAAACGTCAGCAACCCAGGCGACGCCTCGTAGCAGATATAGAGGCATTGAGGGTCTATATATCGGCTCAATAGTTGCTTAGAACTATCGTTTAGACTGTTATACTGAGACAGCCACTCCCATTCATTCGGCTGTGGTCCGGCTGGCACGGATGGTGGCGTCAGCAGACCATCTCTCCACATAAGCTGCCTCACACTGGGGCGCGGAGGTTGGGCCAGCAGTTTCGAAAATGGCACCTTCAGAAGATCGTAGAAGAACTCCTTGGCCGGCCAGAAGGAATGTCTGAACACGTCGTCGATAAACGCGATCGGCTGGGGAATATCTCCCATGCCGTTGACGGTTGTAAATTGCGGAGTGTGATCCACCTTAAGCTTCCTTTAGCATTCGGTATGCGTGTTCATTTTCACGAATTTGGCTTTGGTTCTTGAAGCGCGCGGCAGGGCCTGCGATGAAGGTGAACTTCATATCGCGTCCTTCATGTAGACTGCGGCCTTTAGGATATCGCGCTCCGCCTTCAGCTTCGCGACGTCACGGCGCAGCCTCTCGATCTCAAGCTGCTGCAGGTTCGTCTGCCCGTGGCCTGGAAGGGCCTGAGGCGTGACGGCATCGTCCAAAGACTTGCGATCATACCAAGATTTGGTGAGATCGGCGATTTTCTTAAGCAGCGGCACGCTGTAATGCCGGACGTCAAGCGCCTCCGCTTCGGTGGCGATGGTGTTCAAATCCAATATTTCCACGCTGTCATAGGCTTCAGCGATGCGCCGCCAAATCGCATTGAAGTAAGCGAGCCGTTGCCGCGTTACGCCCAAACGACTCGGAATCTTGGGATCGGGAGCCTCTTCGAGCGGTATTATGACCAAAGCCGTCCGTCCGGACTGTTCGATGAATTCACAGAAGCGGACGACGCATTGGGGATAGGCGATCGACTCGAGTTGGTTATTGGTGATGCCCGGCCAATAGCCATTCGCGTAGTCGACAAAAGCACCATAGACCAACATTCTGGGATAGTCCTGGTTGGCATATTCTTCCGACAGGAAAAAGCGCAGGTAAAATACGCGATCGAGGTAGTTTGCCGGATCGAAGGCCTGGGGGGCGTTGTCGAACATCGCCGCACTGGCAAGACCGCTAAAGTGAGCGATGGCGCCAGACTGGCAGTTCGCCATGATGCGAAGCTGTGGCTCTGCTTTCGCCGCGAACTCGTCTGTGTAGATTTTTGATCGCACGGCGTCGTCGTGGAAGCTTTCCCCGCGTATCCAGCCGACCGGCGTTGGCAAGACGGGTACCGTGGATATGTCAAGCTGAGGAAACAGCCGCTTCAACTCGCACAACGTCCAGCTTTCGACACCCATGTGCATAATGCGGCAAGAAAATACAAAATGGACAATCTGCCGTTCTTTCTCGAGAGCCGCAAAGCCGACCAATCCATGGTAGCCGTAGTTGTCCCACACAAATATGCTGAAGCAGTCGTAGCGGAGAATGTCGGATACCATTTCCGATACCGCACCCGGCTCGACGCGTGATTTGGTGAAGTTTAGCTGATTGCTTCGGTTGATAAGCTCCTCGATGCGCGGAGCAAAATCGAGGTTGTCCATGCGATGCACCATCGCGACACGAATATTGCAGGAGCGGAGAAACTCCTCCTGCGGCAAGTTGGACGTTTGACTGTCCCTGAGCCTCGCCTCAAGCATGCGGTATTCTTGAACACGACTCTTACGAATGTCCTTGGTTTGCTCCATAAGGGCATCAAGTGTTTGGTCGCAGAGCTCGGTGTTCGCATCGAGTGTCAATATCTCAGGCAGGAGATATTTGACTTCGTTCAGATTATGAACGTTGTCGTCGATGAACAGCACATTTTGCGCGCGAAGCTGCATATCTTCGATGAGCTGCTTTATCGCCGGCGCCTTGGGTGCAAAGGAAATTCGCGGGAAAACAAACTCATCCCATATGTCGAATTCGACAAGCTTTCGCTTCGCAATATCCAGATCGTTTTTTGAACAGATCGCCGATACGATACCGCGCTGGTTCAATGTTTTTATATACTCGACGCGATGAGGAAAGAGACGAACCTCGTCGTTTTCAGCAAGAGTGCCGCTCCACAGAGTGTMGTCGAGATCCCATACGATCAACTTGATGTTCATTGGGCAATCTTACTTTCCTAGTTTGATATGCCTGCGGTGCCAAACATCGGAGGGGACGGCAGCGCAGGCGTCTTCAGAGACTTCCTACCGACACAAATTTGCGCCAGCCTTGCGTTGGAATGGCAAGCCTGACGCCAGCCATTGTCGCGAGAGTTGGCCAATGGTAATTTGAAAATGGCTTCGATTCGCCATTGCTCGCGCAGCTTTGAAGTTCCGCTTGCGGCTAGATGCTACCGGACATCGATGTCCGTATCGTCACGACCCATGAGGGGTTTTACTCAACACCCTGGGATTCGTTGGCGGAGATTGATTGTGAGTTTTTTCGACAGATTGCAGCCGTATCACGTATACCCGACCGATGAGTTGGATTTGGCTCGCGAAATGTTCAGGAGATCGGTCTCCCAGGTCGAGATCGAGATTTTTTCGTATTGCAACCGACGGTGCTGGTTCTGTCCCAACGAGAGCATCGACCGCATTACGCACAATGAATATATGCGGCCAGAGCTGTATAGCTCGATCATCGCGCAGCTCGCATCCATTCAATACTCCGGAATGATCACCTATAGCCGATATAATGAACCTTTGGCTGACAGGATCATCTTGGATCGCCTTCGAGAGGCCCGCGCAGCACTTCCCCACGCCTTGCTTCACACCAATACGAACGGGGATTACCTCGACCACGAGTATCTAAACGAACTTTACGACGCTGGAATGCGTTCGCTCAATATTCAGATCTATTTGAAGAACCACGAGCGTTATGATCACGATAAGGTCATAAAGCGCGGCGAGCAGACCCTGAAGCGCCTGCAATTGCCCTCCGTGCTCACCATAAACCAGCCGGGCGTGTGGTACGAAATGAACCTTCGGTTCAAGGACATGAAAATTCGCCTCTACGGCCGCAATTTCGAAGTCAATGGAACCAGTCGCGGAAATCAGGTCGATATCAAGAAGGACTATGTCCGGACATTGCCGTGCAATATTCCATTCTGGAACGTTTACGTCGACTATAACGGAAAAATGGTGCCTTGCTGCAATTACCGCTCCGATATCGTGGAGCATGAAGAATACGTGTTAAACGATCTGAATGAGCAGCCGAGCATTTTCCTCACCTACGCCAGCCCCGCCGCCGCGGCATTCCGCCGATCGATGCTGACGCTTGAGGAGAAGAAGGGGGCGTGTTCCAATTGCCATTTTGGATTGGAACAACTGACACCGCAGCGCATCGACCGAATTGCCTCGACGCTGGCGGCCTAGCTGCCTGCTGGGCGCCTTGCCAAAAATCCGTTGAGGGTATTGTTGTAAATGGCCGCTGAAAAGCGGCCATTTTTCTTTTGCCGCAGAACGGGATCTGAGCTTGTCGGTGATCATGGCGCACGATCTGGCGCCTTCGCCCCGGATCGAGCGCGAAGGTGGCGCCCAATTCGCATCCATTTCAATGAAAAACGGCGCGTCCGAGACGCGCCGCTTCGAGATTTGAGTGCTGGCCGATTGACGTTAGGCGCCAGCGGTTTGCGTATGCGTTGCAAGCTGCTCTTCGTGGCTGTTGAACAGCACGTGGACGGCATCGTGGCCTGTCGGCGCGTAGTTCTGCAGCGTGGCGACCACATGGGTTTCCGAGCCGGTGTTGATGCTGATCTTTGTCGAATTGGTTGCGGTATCAACCGCTGCCGTCATCGACGCGACAGCACTCGCCTCGGTCATGCCCGGATGTTCGCCAACCAACGCGTTCAGCAGGTTGGAAACATCCAGCTTGTCGCCCTCTCCCTTCGGGCTGAAGTCGGTGATGACGTCAGCCATGTTGAGGTTGTGCAGAGCCTGGGCATCGAGCACGAAGGTATCCGCGCCAGCGCCGCCAGTCATGGTGTAGCCGCCGCCGCTCGTCAGCGTGTCGTTGCCGTCGGTGCCATAGAGGTGGCCGACACCGCTGAAGTCGATCTCGGCATAGTCACCATCATGACCGAGCGAGAAGTCGCTGGCCGAGTAGTCGCCGGTGAGACCGATGGTGGCGGTGTGGGTACCGTCGGTGACAGTCAGCACGCCACCGGTCTTCGCCGCATTTTCCGCAAAGGAGAAGCTGGCGGTCGCGGCAGAGATATCGCCGAACCGCAGCGCATCATTGGCGTCGAGGCCGGCGATCGTGCCCGTGAAGGCCGCCGCGTGGTCGATGGTGATGGTGGCCTGGGCGTCCGTGCTCAGCGTGATCGCCTCGCTGAACGAGCCGCCGATTTCGAGGCTGGCGTGACCCGACAACAGCGCTGTGCCGCTGCCGCTGACATTGCCCTCGAGATTGATGTTGCCGCCATTCGCCCACAGTAGGCCGTCATTGACGACGCTGCTGTGTATGTCGAGGCCACCGGTCCCGGTCGCCTCCAGCGTGCCGGTGTTGCTGACCGCGTTGACACCGGTGTCGATGACGAGCGCGTGGCTGCCGTCGGCAATGATCGTACCTTCGTTGACCAGCGTCAGGTGACCGTCGCCGAGCTGGCCTGCACCGGAGATGGTGTTGTCAACGTTGGTCAGCGTGACATCGTCACCGCTTCCGAAGATGACGTTGGCCGCATCGTCGGACAGCGTCACCGTGCCGCCGCCGGTCAGGGTGAGGCCGTGCTGCACGATTTCGAAGGCCGTCTCGCTGCCGGTGGAGGCGAGATGGATGCTGCCGGTGTTGTCGAGCGTGCCGCTGAACGGCATCAACGCGCCGTCGCTGAGCACCATGTCGCCCGCATTATGCGTCACCACGGTCTCGTTGAAGAGGAAGTCGTCTGCCGTGAGAGCCGCGGCGCTGACGCCTACCAGGGTGATGGTCTCGCCATCGCCGAGTGTGATGACGGCATTGCCCGACGCATCGGTCGACAGATGGGCCTGAACGTCCGCGAAGCTTGAGAAGCCCGCGAAACCGACCAGATCGATCTTGTCATGCGCCGCATTGAAGTTGTGCACGACGTCAGCGCCGATGCTGTTCGCGAAGACCAGCGTGTCGTTGCCGCTCGATGCGGTGAGCGTATCGTCGCCCGACCAGGCGAAAATCGGCGAACCCTTGGCATAGGCTTCGACGTTGTCGGCCACAGTGGCCATGCCAGTCGAACCATCCGCATTGGTCCAGGTCTCGGTGACCTGGAGGACCACCGCCCCGGTGACACCATCGGGCGACGTAACCGTCAGCGACGACGGATCGTTCGTCACCACGGACCAGGTGCCATCGGCATTATGCGTGCCTTCACTGAGCACCCAGCCGGCGGGAAGACCAGCAACAGTCAACGTGACCGCGCCGATGTGATGTGACGAATCTGCGAGTGCGAGGTTGATGGCTTCGCCGGAGATGCCGGCGGGCATGTTTAAAGCGTGTACGATCACTTGCGCGGAGGATGATCCACCATCCCCATCGCTGATAACGAAATTAACGGTCCTGTCTCCCGAATTCGAGGTCGAGCTGAATTGAATGTCCTCTAGCAACGCCGTTACCGCAGCCGGCGTAGCATTCGCGTTGAAATTAACCGTCAGTGTTGGACCGGTGGATGAGAAAGTACCAATATTCATCCCGCCATAAGTCACATTGCCGGAGCTTGAACCCAGGATGGTCAACTTGTCTGAGGAACCCGTCGAAGTAACGGAAAGTGTTCCGCCGTTGAAATTGGCGGAGTCTGTGTCTGTGACAAGCGCATGCGGAACCAAATTAACGGTGCCCATCTTCCGAGCGTAATTAATTGACGAATCGGCTCCACTGGTCGTGGTATTCAGATCCAGCACCGGGGCCACATTTTGATGTGCGGCGACGGTGAGCGTCGTTGTGGTTACACTGCTATTTACCGCCCCATCATTGACGGACCAACTGATCGTCCGGGTGGCCGCGCTGGAGCTCGTCGATGCGAACATCACGCTGTCCAGGACCGCCTGGTAATGCGCCAGCGTGTCGGTGCCGGTCAGCGTCAATACGCCGGTTGTKGCGTTGTAGCTTGCCGTAATCGACGTCCCCGTCAGCGTCGCCGACAGTACGTCGCCGCTCGCAAAGCCGCTCGAGATGGAAACCTTGGCTGACGCCAGTGTCGTATTGTCGACGTCCGCCACGGTCGTCGTGCTCGACAGCACGATCGCGGTGGCTCCCGCGGTATAGGACGCAGTCGCGGCAGTGCCGCTCACCACCGGGGCGTCGTTCGCACCATTGATCGTGATATCGATCTGCTGCTGCGTGCCGTCCGCGGTCGTTACCGTGATCAGGTCATGCAGTGTCGTGTTGCTGCCGGTGCTGTTGAGTGCCTGCACGGACGCGTTGCTGTTGTCGAGCGTATAGCTCCACTGACCATTGGCACCGATCGTGAAGTGACCGTAGCTCGTCGCTACATTGCTTTGCACGGTAAACGAATGATCGCTGTCGACGTCCGTCGCGGAAAGCACTCCGTTCGCCGTCGGCACTCCAGCCGTCCCGTTGTTGACACCACCGTCTTCCGTCACACTCTTGGCAACGTCACCAGTGATCACCGCAGCGTCGTTCGCACCGTTGATCGTGATGTCGATCTGCTGCTGCGTGCCGTCCGCCGTCGTTACYGTGATCAGGTCRTGCAGYGTCGTGTTGCTGCCGGTGCTGTTGAGTGCCTGCACGGATGCATTGCTGTTGTCGAGCGTATAGTTCCACTGCCCATCGGCACCGATCGTGAAGTGACCGTAGCTCGTCGCCACATTGCTTTGCGCTGTAAACGAAGGGTCGCTGTCGATGTCCGTCGCCGAAAGCACTCCGTTCGCCGTCGGCACTCCAGCCGTCCCGTTGTTGACACCACCGTMTTCCGTCACACTCTTGGCAACGTCACCAGTGATCACCGCAGCGTCGTTCGCACCGTTGATCGTGATGTCGATCTGCTGCTGCGTGCCGTCCGCCGTCGTTACTGTGATCAGGTCGTGCAGCGTCGTGTTGCTGCCGGTGCTGTTGAGTGCCTGCACGGATGCATTGC
>NZ_JARWLB010000019.1:0-125417 GCF_047445835.1 Rhizobium sp. BR 317
CAGTTGGATGGCGGCCTCGTCAATCACACCGCGATTCTATAGGCTTCAAACCAAAAGGGAATCCCGGCGCCGCAAAAAATCCAAAGCTGCGATTCCTTTATTTATCAACAGTTCCTAAGCTCGAAATAATCCAGCAGGCCGCGTCGGTTCAGCACGCCCGTCAGCGTATCGGTAATGGAGATTGCTCGCCAGCGACGTTCGGATCGTTCCATCATCAGTCTGCCGCTGAGTGCGATTGCCGTGGTGATCAGCAGCGCGCTGCTAAGGGCGGAGTAGCTGCGATAGGTCAGAGCTTCCTCAAGGCTGGGTCGCAGGAGCGTCATCGACATGGCGGACGCGAAGCAGAGGCAGGCGAGCGCCATGAAAACGAAACCGAGCTGCCCGCGCACCCCCTCGCGTCGGCCTTCCGCGGGACGAACCGCAGAGGCGAGCAGCGTCGCGCCGACAGCGCCGGCGAGATCGTAAAGGATGACGCGATTGACGTAGCTCTCGTGAATCCAGGGCAGTTCGACGCCGGCAAACCAGATGAGCGGCGGGAACAGCGCCCGCCAGTCCAGCCTACGATTGTCCAGCCAGTAAAAGCCGGCGATCCAGGCGCTTTCGCCGAGCAGGGCAATGCCGTTGCCGACTTCGATCGACAGGAAATCCGGAATGAAGCCGCGCGCCGCCACCAACGCGAACCCGACGCCGCTGACGGTGAAGCCCATCGCCCACATCAAATAGGCGGGCGTCTGGCGATCATGCCGCCAGGCAAAGAAAAGCACGGTTGCGAGCGTAAACGCTTCGGAACACCAGATGGTGAGGCCCGTGGTGATATTGAGCACGATATGCGTTTCTCCCTTACCGTGGCGCGGATGTCGTCGGCGCAAAGGACACGGTAATGCTTGCAATGGAGGCATCATCGCCGAATAAGATGGTGAGTTCCTTAAGTCGGTTGGTAAATTTTAGCTGTGCATGGGAATGAGGCTGTGCCAACCTCGTCTGCGCTTCATCTTTCCTTCACCCTGCGGTTTGGAAAAGCGGTGGACCGCGCGCAGCGCATCATCAGATCTATTGGCATGGGGAAATCAGCGGTTAGAAACCCTTCCTCAACATCTCCTGAGCCATTAGGCCTTTTTGACGTTATCCTTTCGCGCGTCTTGAAGTGCAGGGCGGTGACACTCTATGTAGGGTAAAGGGATTTTATTCGATTCCCGGCAGTTCGCCGTCGGGGCAAGCTTGGTAAAGGACGCACATGAGAAATCCAGTCGATACAGCTATGGCTCTGGTGCCGATGGTTGTTGAGCAGACCAACCGCGGGGAACGGTCTTACGACATCTATTCTCGCCTGCTGAAGGAACGCATCATCTTCTTGACGGGCCCGGTCGAAGATCAAATGGCGACGCTGGTCTGCGCCCAGCTTCTCTTCCTCGAGGCGGAAAATCCGAAGAAAGAGATCGCGCTCTACATCAATTCGCCGGGCGGCGTCGTCACGGCAGGCATGGCAATTTATGACACCATGCAGTTCATCAAGCCCGCAGTATCGACGCTTTGCATCGGCCAGGCTGCGTCGATGGGCTCGCTGCTGCTCGCGGCTGGCGACAAGGACATGCGTTTCGCTACGCCGAATTCGCGCATCATGGTTCACCAGCCTTCCGGCGGTTTCCAGGGGCAGGCTTCGGACATCGAGCGCCACGCCCGCGACATCATCAAGATGAAGCGCCGCCTGAATGAAGTTTACGTCAAGCATTGCGGCCGAACCTACGAAGAGGTCGAGCAGACGCTCGATCGTGACCATTTCATGTCCTCCGATGAGGCCAAGGAATGGGGTCTGATCGACAAGGTGCTGACCTCCCGTACTGAAATGGAAGGTGAAACCCCCGCCTGAGTTATCCAAGGGCGGTGTCTTCTACGCCACAGTTCTATCCCATTTGTGATCGAATAGGGGTTTAATGTGGTGTAGAACACGGTAATAGTAAGCGTTAATGCTATGTAGCGATTTTATGACATAGCATTGGGCATTCGAAGGGGGATTCGTTGCCACCGCAGCCCGGGTATGTGGTCTGGGCTACGTTCAGTACCCCGAAGAGCGCCGCGATCTGCTGATGAAACGAGGGGCAGGTCCGGCGGGCGCATTGAGTGGACCGCGATTTCAATCTGGAAATCAGCGGCGTGCTGGAAGGAAAATGATATGAGCAAAGTCAGCGGCAGCAACGGCGGCGACTCCAAGAATACCCTGTATTGTTCATTCTGCGGCAAGAGCCAGCATGAAGTCCGGAAGCTTATTGCCGGACCGACCGTCTTCATCTGCGATGAATGCGTCGAGCTGTGCATGGACATCATCCGCGAGGAGAACAAATCCTCGATGGTGAAGTCCCGTGACGGCGTGCCGACACCGCAGGATATCATCAAGGTTCTCGACGAATACGTCATCGGCCAGAGGCAGGCGAAGAAGATCCTGTCGGTGGCGGTTCATAACCACTACAAGCGTCTCGCACATGCGTCCAAGAATGGCGATGTCGAATTGGCGAAGTCKAACATCATGCTCGTCGGCCCGACCGGCTGCGGCAAGACCTATCTTGCGCAGACGCTGGCCCGCATCATCGACGTGCCGTTCACCATGGCTGACGCGACGACGCTGACCGAAGCCGGCTACGTCGGTGAAGATGTTGAAAACATCATCCTGAAGCTGCTGCAGGCTGCCGACTACAATGTCGAGCGCGCCCAGCGCGGCATCGTCTACATCGACGAAGTCGACAAGATTTCGCGCAAGTCTGACAATCCGTCGATCACCCGCGACGTGTCGGGCGAAGGCGTGCAGCAGGCGCTGCTGAAGATCATGGAAGGCACGGTTGCTTCGGTTCCTCCGCAGGGTGGCCGCAAGCATCCGCAGCAGGAATTCCTGCAGGTCGACACGACGAACATCCTGTTCATCTGCGGCGGCGCTTTTGCCGGCCTCGACAAGATCATCTCCGCCCGCGGCGAAAAGACCTCGATCGGCTTCAGTGCTGCCGTCAAGGCGCCTGACGATCGTCGCGTCGGCGAAGTGCTGCGCGAACTGGAGCCGGAAGACCTGGTCAAGTTCGGCCTGATCCCGGAATTCATCGGTCGTCTGCCGGTTCTGGCGACGCTGGAAKACCTGGACGAGGATGCGCTGATCCAGATCCTGTCGGAACCGAAGAACGCGCTCGTCAAGCAGTACCAGCGCCTGTTCGAGATGGAAGACGTCGAGCTGACCTTCCACGAGGATGCGCTGCGCGAAATCGCCCGCAAGGCGATTGTTCGCAAGACCGGCGCGCGCGGCCTGCGCTCGATCATGGAAAAGATCCTGCTCGACACGATGTTCGATTTGCCGGCGCTGGAAGGCGTTCGCGAAGTGGTCATCTCCGAAGAGGTCGTTCGCGGCTCTGCCCGTCCGCTCTACATCTACGCGGACCGGCAGGAAGAAAAGGCCAACGCTACCGCCTGATCGCCAGATTTAAGGCCTAAATCCGGGGCTCGTCGTTGACGGGCCCCTTTCTATTTGAAAAATCGTACAGTTTCCTGATAAAGTCCGGGATAAGCTCACTGGAACGCCGACGAAACCGGTTGTTAAGAGCGCCTGCCGCGGCCATGATGGCGTGATTCTGGGGATCATCGGCGGATATGTGGATTTGCGTCCGGCTTCGGTCCATCGGGAACCGCATTGCCGGCGATGTTCGAGTAGCCGGGGTCCGGTGTTTGTTGTTGCGTTCCTCCTCGTGACATGCGTGTTTCGTGACCCTGCGGCGCGTTTTGCACGACTTGAAATGAATGATGTGAAGCTCCACTTCTAACCCAAGTGAGAGAGCCGGCTAATCCCTCCAAGCCGGCAGAGAGCCCGGGAACGGGACGACGGAAAGGAAATGACATGACTAAGAAAACGTCTGCGGCAAATGAGAGCATTGCCTATCCGGTATTGCCATTGCGCGACATCGTGGTTTTCCCCCACATGATCGTGCCGCTGTTCGTCGGACGGGAGAAGTCCATCCGCGCGCTGGAAGAGGTGATGGGGTCAGACAAGCAGATCATGCTCGTCACCCAGATCAACGCCAGCGACGATGATCCAGCCCCGGACGCAATCCACAGGGTCGGCACCGTAGCCAATGTGCTGCAGCTCCTGAAGCTCCCCGATGGCACCGTCAAGGTGCTGGTCGAAGGCCGGGCACGCGCAGAGATCGATTCCTACACGGCCCGCGAGGATTTTTATGAAGCCCTCGGCCATGTCCTGAATGAGCCGAGTGAAGATCCGGTCGAACTGGAAGCACTGAGCCGCTCGGTCGTTTCGGAATTCGAAAGCTATGTAAAGCTCAACAAGAAGATTTCGCCGGAAGTGGTTGGTGCAGCCAGCCAGATCGATGACTACTCGAAGCTCGCCGATACCGTTGCTTCGCACCTGTCGATCAAGATCACCGAGAAGCAGGAGATGCTGGAAACCACCAGCGTCAAGGGTCGCCTCGAAAAGGCGCTCGGCTTCATGGAAGGCGAGATTTCGGTTCTTCAGGTTGAAAAGCGCATCCGCTCGCGCGTCAAGCGCCAGATGGAGAAGACCCAGCGCGAATACTATCTGAATGAGCAGATGAAGGCGATCCAGAAGGAACTCGGCGACGGCGAGGAAGGCCGCGACGAGATGGCTGAACTGGAAGAGCGCATCTCCAAGACGAAGCTCTCCAAGGAAGCCAAGGAAAAGGCCGATGCGGAGCTGAAGAAGCTGCGTCAGATGAGCCCGATGTCGGCGGAGGCCACGGTCGTGCGCAACTATCTCGACTGGCTGCTGGGCATCCCCTGGCACAAGAAGTCGAAGATCAAGACCGATCTGAACAATGCCGAGAAGATCCTCGAAGCCGATCATTTCGGTCTCGAGAAGGTCAAGGAGCGCATCGTCGAATATCTGGCCGTCCAGGCTCGCGCGACCAAGATCAAGGGCCCGATCCTGTGCCTCGTTGGCCCTCCGGGCGTCGGCAAGACCTCGCTCGCTCAGTCGATCGCCAAGGCGACCGGCCGTGAGTACGTCCGCATGGCGCTTGGCGGCGTTCGTGACGAAGCCGAAATCCGCGGTCACCGCCGCACCTATATCGGCTCGATGCCCGGCAAGGTCATCCAGTCGATGAAGAAGGCGAAGAAGTCCAACCCGCTCTTCCTGCTCGACGAGATCGACAAGCTCGGCCAGGACTATCGCGGCGATCCGTCTTCGGCTTTGCTTGAGGTGCTGGACCCGGCGCAGAACTCGACCTTCATGGATCACTACCTGGAAGTCGAATACGACCTGTCTGACGTGATGTTCATCACGACGGCGAATACGCTGAACATCCCTGCGCCCCTGATGGACCGCATGGAGATCATCCGTATCGCCGGCTACACCGAAGACGAGAAGCGCGAAATCGCCAAGCGGCACCTGCTGCCGAAGGCCATCAAGGAACATGCGCTGCAGCCGAATGAATTTTCGGTCAGCGACGACGCCCTGATGGCGATCAGCCAGCAATATACCCGTGAAGCCGGTGTGCGTAACTTCGAGCGCGAATTGATGAAGCTCGCCCGCAAGGCGGTCACCGAGATCATCAAGGGCAAGACMAAGTCCGTCGCGGTMACCGCTGCGAATATCGACGAATATCTCGGCGTTCCGCGCTTCCGCCACGGCGAAGCCGAACGCGACGATCAGGTCGGTGTCGTAACCGGTCTCGCCTGGACGGAAGTCGGCGGCGAGCTGCTGACGATCGAAGGCGTGATGATGCCGGGCAAGGGCCGTATGACGGTCACCGGCAACCTGAAGGAAGTCATGAAGGAATCGATTTCCGCGGCGGCCTCTTATGTCCGCTCGCGTGCCGTCGATTTCGGCGTCCAGCCGCCGCTCTTCGACAAGAGCGACATCCACGTGCACGTGCCGGAAGGTGCGACACCGAAGGATGGCCCCTCGGCCGGTGTTGCCATGGCGACCGCCATCGTCTCGATCATGACCGGCATCCCGGTTTCCAAGGATGTCGCCATGACCGGTGAAATCACGCTGCGTGGCCGCGTGCTGCCGATCGGCGGCCTGAAGGAAAAGCTGCTTGCAGCGCTTCGCGGCGGCATCAAGAAGGTGCTGATTCCGGAGGAAAACGCCAAGGATCTGGCGGAGATTCCGGACAACGTGAAGAACAGCATGGAGATTGTCCCGGTATCCCGCATGGGCGAGGTCATCAAGCATGCGCTGGTGCGCAGGCCCGAGCCGATCGAGTGGGACGGCACCGTCGAAACACCCGTGATCGCAACGGTTGAAGGTGTCGACGATGTCGGGGCAACTATCGCCCACTAAGCGTGGTTGCGCCTCATTTGCGCCGAATTGACATAAAACCAGAAAAGACCGGCATTTTTGCCGGTCTTTTTTTGTGAAAAGCTTTTGACAGCGCTTGCTTTTCCTTGATTTGCAGGGCTTTTGGGGTTTGCGGCGGGCTGGAGCATTCGTATTCTACGCCCCGCTTACAAGATGAGTCGTTTCATACCAAGAAAGGGGTGGAAACATGAATAAGAATGAGCTCGTGTCGGCAGTGGCCGAGAAGGCCGGTATTACGAAGGCTGACGCTGCTTCCGCTGTTGACGCTGTTTTCGATACCGTCCAGTCTGAACTGAAGAAGGGCGGCGACATTCGTCTCGCAGGTTTCGGCAGCTTCACCGTTTCTCACCGTGCAGCCACGAAGGGTCGTAACCCGTCCACCGGCGCTGAGGTTGATATTGCGGCTCGCAACGTGCCGAAGTTCACGCCCGGCAAGGGCCTGAAGGACGCCGTCAACGGCTGATATCTCGTTTTCACCCGCCTATCGAGGCTTTAGCTCGATGGTGGAGGATATGGGGGGTTCGAAGTATTTCGGACCCCCTTTTTCGTTCTTGTCTGGCAAATGCCATCAATGACGACTTTCGGCCCGAAGCCGACTTTCATTCCTGGATTTTCGCACCAAGTACGCCGTCGAAACTTGTGCAATTGAAAACTTCCAAAGAGCGTACGGCTCATCGAATGAGGGCGACATGGGTGTCAGAAACTATCTGATCGAGGGTGTTTCCGGGACTGGCAAGACCTCGGTCGCCACCGAACTGCAGCGGCGTGGTTATCACGTCATTCATGGTGACCGTGAATTGGCCTATGAAGGCGATCCCGTGACGGGCGAACCGCTGGATAGCTCTGCATTAGACCAGAATATTCTGGATGTGGCCTTCCGGCACAGGCTCCACCTTTGGGACGTCGACAAAGTCAAATCTCTGCTGGCGGACAAAAGCCATCCGATCTCCTTCTTCTGCGGCGGCTCAAGAAATTTTCATCGCTTTATTGATCTGTTTGACGAGGTATTTGTTCTCGATGTTGACGCCGTCACTTTAAAGAGGCGGCTTGCGGAGCGACCTGAAGACGAGTTTGGCGGCAAGCCGGCCGAACAAGAGCTAGTCTTGCAACTGCACGCATCGAAGGAAGACGAGCCCAGGAACGCGAGGATCATTGATGCCACTGCACAGCTCTCCTCCGTTGTCGATGACATTCTTTCGAGCTGCGGAGAACTCAATCAAAACCGGCGATGACCGTCTGGCGCATCTAAGCCACGGGCTGTGTTCGGCCCGAAGCGCGACTCGCGATCATAAAAGGGCTTTAGGCAGGGACGCCTATTCGTCCTCGCGGGGACGATCATGACCGGACACTAGCCCGGTCGAAACCACGGTCTCGAAATACTCGACCTTCAAATCGAAGGAGCGCAAAAGCTTCTGCGTACTCGGCTTCACCACCGCATCGTCAAAATCGCCTTTGCCAAAATGACCAGCGGAAGCCATATCGGCCCAAAAGCTCATCACCACCAATTCATTGTCGTTGCCTCGAACCTTGCGGGCGAGGGTCGCCCCGAGATGGCCGGGAAGCTGCGCCATTTCAACAAAAGTGGTCGTCTCAAGATGCTTCGCATAGGCTGCCAGCACCTCGTCAGAGCCAGCGACGGCCCGCCAGGAACGAACGATCATATCAACTCCCTATTCCGCCTGGAGGGTGCTTGTAGCCCCCATCGCCCGATGTCCGATCGTGATTTATGCACCGCTTTCGTTGCCCGGCAATCTCAATTGCGTGTGTATTGGAGGCTCGAAATTCCAGAGGGTGGTCAAAGCAGCGTCCGCCCGCCATTGGACAAAAAATCTATGGCCGGATCTGCATCCGGCCACAGATTTTCCCGGAAACGCCTGCCGTTACCAGCGGTGATGGACGTGCGGGGCAATCAGGCGTTCGTAGATCTCCCGCGTTGCCGCCATGACATCGGCCGAAAGCGGTGCAAGGTCGGCGGCGGCCGCGTTGGCCTTGGCCTGCTCGGCATTGCGGGCGCCGGGGATGACGACCGTGACTGCGTCGCTCATCAAGATCCAGCGCAGTGCAAAAGCGGCCATACTAGCGCCTGCGGGGATAAGCTTGCGGACTTCTTCGACCGCCTGCAGGCCGACATCGAACGGCACGCCGGCAAAGGTCTCGCCGACATCGAAGGCTTCGCCGTGGCGGTTGAAGTTGCGATGGTCGTCGTTGGCAAACTGGGTATCGCGGGTGATCTTGCCGGAAAGCAGACCGGAGGCCAGCGGCACGCGGGCAATGACCGCGACATTCCTGCGTCTGGCTTCCTTGAAGAACAGGTGGTCGGGACGTTGACGGAAGATGTTGTAGATGATCTGGATGCTAAGCACGCCCGGATATTCGATCGCCTTGAGGGCTTCCTCGACGTTCGAGACACTGACGCCGTATCCTTTGATCTTTCCGGCCTTCTGCAGCTCATCGAGTCCGACGAAGACCTCTGGGCGGTAGAGCACCTCTGTCGGCGGGCAATGCAACTGCACCAGGTCCAGGCTGTCGACGCCGAGGTTTTTCAGGCTGCGGTCGATKAAGCCTTCGAGATTGGCCTTGGTGTAACCGTCAGCGACGTGCGGGTTGAGCCGCCGACCGGCCTTGGTCGCGACCATCGGGCGCGTGCCGCCACGAGCTTTCAGTACGTCCGCGATGATCTTTTCGGAGCGGCCATCGCCATAGACGTCGGCCGTATCGATGAAGGTCATGCCGGCGTCGAGCGCGGCGTTCAAGGCGGCGCGGCCGTCGGCCTCGCTGACATCACCCCAGGCGCCGCCGATCTGCCAGGCGCCGAAGCCGACATTCGTAACGACAAAAGGCGTGCGGACGAAAGCATCATGTTTCATGGAATTGTCTCCGTTCGTAATGAAATGCCAAGGCACTACCAGCCGCTCAGAGTGCCGACAAGCCTCAGCATGTCGCGCAAAGTGCGTAGCGGTTTTGCGATAACGACATGCGCAAAATCAAGAGCCTAAAGCGCAAGGAGCGAATCCAAGAGATCGCAATGCGCTTTAGGACGAAGTTGCAGGATCGCAATCGCGTGACATAGGAGGATGACAGGGCGTGGCAATAGACGAAAGCGTTGGATGACTTCTGCCGCACGGTATTCATCGGCTCCGTATTTCCCTAAAAGAAGATGCCAGATATCTGACGAAGACCGGAGCTTATGCCCTCTTTCAGTTTCATCCACGCCGCCGATCTGCATCTCGGCAGTCCTTTTCAGGGACTGGCGTTGAAAGATGCTTCTGTCGCCGCTGTCTTCGTGGAAGCGAGCCGCAAGGCCTTTTCGACGCTGGTGGGGCTGGCGATCGAGAAAGCGGTCGATTTCTTCCTCATTGCCGGCGATGTCTATGACGGCGATTGGAAGGACAACAAGATCGGCCTGTTCTTCAATCGGGAAATGGCGCGGCTGGAGCGGGCCGGCATCCGGGTCTATCTGCTGCGCGGCAATCACGACGCGGCGAGTGTCATCACCAAGACCATTACGCTGCCGGCCAATGTCCATGAATTCCCCACCAACAAGCCTGGCTCCGTTAAGCTGGATGCCTTGCAGGTGGCGCTGCACGGGCAGGGCTTTGCCGAACGCTCTGCCAACGACAATCTGGCGCTTGCCTATCCCGCGCCCGTGTCCGGCTGGTTCAATATCGGTATTCTCCATACCTCGCTGACCGGCCGCGAGCCGCATGCTCCCTATGCGCCGTGTTCGGTCGACGACCTGCGTTCGCGCGGTTACGATTATTGGGCGCTCGGCCATGTGCACGACTACGAGGTGGTGGCGAGCGACCCGCTGGTGGTTTTCCCCGGCAACCTGCAGGGCCGCAGCATTCGCGAGCGCGGTGCAAAGGGCGCCGTGCTGGTCACGGTCGACGAGGGCCGCGTCAGCCACGAGCGCTTGATTGTCGACGAGGCGCGGTTCGCGCAGGCCGATATCGTCGTCGATCCGGAGGATGACCAGGCCGCAATCCTGCGCCGCATCGAGCAGGCGGTGCAGCCACTTGCCGATAATATGGCGGGACGCATGACGGCGCTGCGCGTTCGGCTGTCGGGCATCACGCCATTGCAGGGCACTATTGCGGCCAATCGCCAGCAATGGCGCGACGAGGTCGAGGGGGCGTGCCATCGCGTGCATGAGGATATCTGGCTGGAGAAGCTGGAACTGCGGCTGGAGCCGCCCGTAGCGAGCGCTGTCGAGGCCAATGGCACGCTCGATCTCGGCCAATTGCTGACCGAACATGCGGGTGATGCGGATATTGTCGCGGAAGCGGAAAAGCTCGTCGGCGAGATCGCGATGCGCTTGCCATCCGGTCTGGGCGCGGCGGAGTTGCCGCTTGATGATACCGTCGAGATGTTGATCGAGGAAGCGCGGCAATTGCTGCTGGCGCGCGGGCAGAGGGCAGGCTGACCCATGCGCTTCGATCGGCTCGACATTCTCCGCTACGGCGCGCTGACCGAGCGCACGCTCGATTTTCGCGTTGGCGCCAAGCTGCATGTCATTTACGGGCCAAACGAGGCGGGCAAGTCCTCGGCGCTCAGCGCCATTTCCGATCTGCTTTTCGGCTTTCCCGTTGCGGCCGAACAAAGCTTCCTGCATGAGCCGACGAGCCTGCGTGTCGGCGCGGCAATCAGCGCGCGGGATGGTGCGACGCTCGCTTTCCGACGCCGCCGCGGGCGCAAGAACACTCTGCTCGCTCCCGATGACAAGGAGGCGCCGCTTGCCGAAGATGCCCTGGCACTGTTTCTCGGCAATTTGAGCCGCGACGTCTTCGAGCGCGCTTTCGGCCTCGATTCTCTCCGATTGCGGCAGGGAGCAACCGCCATGCTGCATAGCGGCGGAGAGATTGGTAGCCTGCTGTTTTCCGCCGCCTCCGGCCTCACCGGCCTCTCTCGCTTGCGGCAGTCTCTTGACGGTGAAGCGGACGGCATCTACGCGCCGCGTCGGTCGAAGGATCGCAGCTTCTACCGGGCACTGGACCGCCATGACGAGGCCCGCAAGGCCGAACGCGACAATGAGCTCAAATCGGGTGACTGGAAGAAGCTGCTGGCCGAAGCCACGGAACTGGAAACGGAACTGGAGCGCCTGCAGGACCAGCGCCGCGAGACGCGGCAGGCGCTCGATCGGCTGCAAAGGTTGAAGACGCTGCAGCCGCTGCTGGCCGAAATCGACGGCGAGATCGCGGCGCTCGACCGCCTCGTCGATCTCTCGGCGATAGCGGACAGTTTTGCGGACCGGCTGGAGCAAAGCCTGAGCGATAAGCGCGCCGCCGAAGACGAGCTGCGCCGTGCCCAGCAATTGGCCACGCGCACCGGTGAAGAACTGTCGTCGATTGAGATAGACGAAACTCTGCTGCAGATATCGGGCGACATTACGCAGCTCTTTGCTGATACCGGCAACTATCGCAGCCAGCGCCAGGATCTGCCGCGCGTCGATCAGGAATTGGCCGGCTATGACGCGGCGCTCATACAGCTTGGCCGCCGCCTCGGCTTTTCAGATGTTGCGCAGTTGGAAAAACGGCAGCCGAGCGATGCCGACTGCGCCCGGCTCTCCGAACTGGTGGAAGAGGGCAGGCGATCGCTGCTCCGGGCTCAGGCCATTGCGGAGCAATTGGAGAGCGAGCGCGGGCAGCTCGCGGCGTTGGAAAAGGATGGCCTCGCCGGTCGTTTGATCGATCCCCGGCCTCATATCGACCAACTGGAGTCTCTGGGCGGTGACTTGGCTTCCCTTGCCCGTCTCGATGCGTTGGAGACACAGATCCGCCGCGCCGAGACGAACCTTCACGAGGCCGCTGCCCGCCTGCGTCCTCCCGTCGCCGATGTCGAGGCGCTATTCACCGCACCGCTGCCKGACACAGCCGAGATCGCCACGCATCGCGAGACGATTGATGCCGCCCGCGGCAGCCTGCGCGAGGCATCGGACAAGGTACGTGTCTATGATGAGCAGTTGGCCGAGATCGAGCGGGCGCTGGAGGATGCCGAGCGTACAGGCCCGATCGTCACGCGTGAACAGATCGCCGACGCTCGGGACGCGCGCAATGTCCTATGGCAATCGATCCGCGATGGATTGGCGGATGGTGGCCGTGCTCTCGAAGGCAAAGCGATCGCCAGTTTCACGACGAGCCTTGCGGAAGCGGATCGCCTGGCCGATGCGGCACTGAGCGATGCAGACCGGGTTTCGCGCCATGCGGACAATCTTTTGCGTCAGGCGCGGCTGCGACAAGAGCGCGAGGCCGCTGTAAGGCGACTGCGGCAGCACGAGGAAACATCGGCGCAGGCGCTCGCCGCCTTTGCGGCGCTTTTCGAGCCCTGCGCTATCGCGGCGCTCGATCCGGCGGCCATGCTGGAATGGCGGCGCGCGGTCGAAGGGCTGTTGCGGGAGTGCCGGGCCCTGCACGATCTGGTGGACGAGCGGGATGAAGCCACCCTTGCTGAAGCGCGCGTTGCTCCGGCACTAAAAGATCTCGCTGACGCCACAGGCTATAAAAGCGCTCGCCTGCCGTCAGGCGCCATGGCGGAAGGATTGCGAAAACATCTTCGCCTGCTCTCGGAGCGCTGGAATGAAAGCCGCACGCGCGAAGGTGAGATCGCTTCGGCACGCGACCGGCTGACGCGTCTTGGCGAACAGCAGCAAGATATCGAGCGGCGCCAGACCGCTTGGAGCGACGCGTTCGGCAAAGCTGTCCTGCCGTTCGGTCTTCCTGCAGATGCGACGCTGGAAATGGCTGCMGCTGCCTTGAAGGCATGGACGGAGCTTCCGGATGTCTTGGCGGAGCATGACAACCGTCGACGCCGTGTCAGCKGCATGCGCCGCGACATGGCCGATTTCGAGCGCCGGCTTGCCACGCTTGCCGCAACTGCCGGCTATGAACTCGATCACCTGCCGCCGGATGCCGCAGCCGAAGCGCTGCACGCCCGCGTCAATGCGGCGCGCGGTGACCAAAAGAAGCGCGATCAACTCGACGAGGAGCGCCAGCGTGCCGAGGCGCAGGCTATCCGTTGCGATGACGCCGTTGCAAAAGTGATGGCCGATCTTGCCCGTCTGACCGCCGATCTGCCTGAGGATACCGATCTGTCGGCATTGCTCTCACGCCTGCGCGAACGTGCCCGGCTGAACACGAGGCTGATGGAAAGCTGCGACCGTTTCCGCCAGCAGGCCGACGGCGACAGCGAAGATGAAACCCGCACCCAGCTCGCCGGCTTCGAGCGCGTTGCCGCGGAGCTGGAAATCKAGCGGCTGACCGCCGAAGATCTCCGGCAATTCACTGCGCATGGCGAACTGATCGCGCGTTTGTCGGAAAACCAGCGCCAGCGGCGCGCCCTGGAGACCGGCGTCAGCGCTGAACATGCCGTGTTCGAGAAGCTCTCCGCCGAGCAGGAGGCCAAGGAACTGGCACGGCAATGGGTGGTGCTGAAACTCGCGGCACGGATGTTGGCAAGCTCGATGGAGGCCTATCGCGAGCAGCAGGCCGATCCCGTCATCACGCGGGCAGGGGATTTGTTCTCGTTGCTGACCGGCCAGCGCTTTGCGCGATTGGTCGAAGAACATGACGAAAGGGATGCTCTGCAACTGCTGGCGGAGCGCTCCGGCGGCGAGCGTGTGCCGCTGGATGGCTTGAGCGAGGGTACTGGCGACCAGCTTTACCTCGCGCTGCGGCTCGCCTTCCTCGAAGATTATTCGTCCCGCAACGAGCCCGCGCCGCTGATTGTCGACGATATCTTCCAAACCTTCGACGATGATCGCGTCAGCGCCGGCCTGAAGGCGCTCGCCGGCACGGCGGAGCGTTTCCAAACCATTCTTTTCACCCATGAAATGAGTCTGGTCGAGATTGCCAAACGGGAGATCGGCAAGGATTTGGATCTGATCCAATTGTAGAGCGTTAGCGTCGGTGTTGTCGCTTGGATGACGTCATCGAATGGCATAGGCTGGCAGCAGAGAAAGAGGCGCGGCAAGCGTCGCGCTGGCAGAAGCAGGAGAAACGCCGTGGAGATCAAGCCCAAGGGATCGCGCCCGTCCTTCGATGCGCCGGCCGAATATTTTACCGGTGGCGTGCGTCAGGAACCATTGATGCAGGCAGAGGCGCCGGCACGCGTCCAGGTGGTCAATGTCAGCTTCGACCCGGGCGCCCGCACGGCCTGGCACACGCATCCCTTCGGCCAGACACTGGTCGTCACCTCCGGCAAGGGACTCGCGCAAAGCTGGGGCGGCGAAATCCGGGAGATCAATACCGGCGACGTTCTCTGGTTCGCTCCGGGCGAAAAGCATTGGCACGGCGCTGGGCCGGACACCGCGCTGACGCACATCGCCATTCAGGAGATGCAGGACGGCAAGGCCGCCGACTGGATGGAATATGTAACCGAAGAGCAGTATCGCGGGTAAAACAACGCGACGGTTCCCTTAGGTGGGATAGCTGCCGAAACTTACATCGATGGAATACGCAGCTTTGTTGGCATCAAGATCTTCGGGTCCGATTTGTCTCGGCTGTATGCCGGATTGATCGCCGGGTCCTCGAAAGTCTGCGTCGCGTGCAGCCGGCGCAGATTGTCTTTTTCCCGCTCAAATCGCTTTTTCCGTTCTCCCGATTTGTCCGATCCCCGTGAAAGCGATTCATGATGGTAGAGACAGGCAAATGGCGTCCATATGATGCGAAACCCCGCCTTGTGGGCGCGCAGGCAATAGTCGACGTCATTATAGGCGACGGCGAAATTTTCTTCGTCGAACGTGTCGATGGCTTCGGCGCAGTCGCCGGAAATCAGCATGACCGCCCCGGTCACGCAGGTCATCGAATTGCGGACGTGCAGCCTGTTCATCGGCCCGCCGAAATCCTTGGGCTTGTTCATATACCAATGACCCGCCAACCCGCCGAAGCCGATAATAACGCCGGCATGTTGGATCTTGTCGTTCGGATAAAGAAGCTTGGCGCCGACGATGCCGGTCCCTTCATAGGCAAGACAGGCCACCATCTCCTTCAGCCAGTCGGGCTCGATAATCTCGACGTCATTGTTGAGGATCAGATAGTGCTCACCTTTGGCGGCGCGCAAACCGCGATTGATCGACCGGGAAAAATTGAAGGGTTCAGGCGTGATCGAGGCCGAAAACTCTGGCCGCGTTTCGCGGTAGTGCGCGTAGAGATCCAGGACGGCCTTGTCCGAAGAGCCGTTGTCGATGACGAGCACTTCGAAATCGGCATAGTCCGTTCGCTCGAAGATATCCTTCAACACCCTGGAGATCAGGTCGAAGCTATCCTTGCTGGGAATGATGATGGATATCTTCGGCCATGACATCTTCGGACGCTCGAACATCACGCGATGCAGGGTATTCGTCAGCGCGCCCTCAACGCGGACGGGCTGCCGTTGACGCTCAAATCGTTCGACAAGCGCCTTTCTGGCGTTGGCCGTCGCGGCATCCATGAATTTCCGCGAATAGGTGCGGCCATTGCGCCGCCACCAATAGGCTGGGTAGGGCAGGTGAAGGATGGTATTGTCGGGCAGTCCTTCCAGATAGCGCAGCAGGAGATCATAATCCTGCGATCCGTCATATCCGGTGCGGATATAGCCGATCTCCTGAAGCCGGCTACGGCGGTAGATGGAGAAATGATTGATGTAGTTGACGCCTGTCAGAAGAACGGGGTCATAGGCCGGTTTCAACATCAGCCCCTTGGGCTTCAGCATGTCGTCGACAACCAGTTCATCGGTATAAAGGAAATTGGCATCCGGATTCTGCTCCAACGTGTGCCGCACGACCTTGAAGGCATGAGGGGCGATTACGTCGTCATGGTCGAGGAAAGCGACCCATAGGCCGCGCGCATGCGAAAGTCCGGCGTTGGTAGCGGCTGCTATGCCACCGTTCTTCTCGTTCAGAACAAAATGGACATTGTCTCTCGGTCTCTGCGTCTCAAACCATCGCCGTGTTTCCAGCGAGGTCGATCCGTCGTCGCTTAGAATGAGTTCCGTACCCTCTTGGTTTTGTGCCTCGAAGGATTTCAGGAGATCGTCGAGATACCGTGCCGGAGCGTTATAGACGGGAACGACAACGCTGAGCCATAGCCCAGCCGTCGAGGAAACAGGGGAGGCAGCGAGATCGGCGGCAAGCCGGTAACTTGTTTCCGCATATTCTATCGCAGCATTCTTAGAACGTTTTCCGAAGGGCAGTTTTGGCAGCTTCGTCCAATACTGCGCCAGTTTGCCGAGATCGACCCGTTCCGCTTGCCCATGGGGGCCGAGTAGCGTTGAAATATGCTTCTCGGCCGATTTCACCGAAGAAAAAGCCGCAACGTTGAAGCTGAACGTCGTCGGGAAAGTTGCGGGATCGGCGCGGAGCGAGCAGATGGTGCCGACGGCTCCCACATCGGCCGTAATAATGAAGCGACGCCCTGCCGACAGCGTGACCGCATCCTTTTCCCGAAAGCCGCGACCGCGATTGACGTAGAACTTCGGGTCGATCGGCTCATCGGTGCCGGCAATATGAACGACGACAAGCCTCTTTCTGACGGGCGCAAAGCGAATTTCGAAAGCAGGATCGTCGCCAAGGGATGTCCATAAATTGGCATCCGCACCGGAAATCTGGCGTCGAAGATCGTTATTGGGAAAAATCTTAAGTGTCATTGATTTCTTAATATCCAAATCCCGGCCACAGAGAGCGTCTCCATGGCTGGCCATCAAGCCATATCACCAAGCCCGTCAAAACATATGCCTGGAAATGCCGGCGTCGCGCTCTGGCGCATTTTTTCTATGGATTGCAGTGTTGCATTGCGCGCGGCAATTCGCTGGTCTCGATCCTCCACAAGCTGATCGATGGCCATCAGCCATTCCTCCGGCGCGTTCCCGATGTGAATCTCGCCAGAGACGGCGCAGCGTGCAAACGTCGCGCATTGCGAAAATATGGCGGCGGCTCCCATGCGGCTTATATCGATCCGCTTGGTGTCGGCGCGGCTGTCGTTGGTCCTTCCCGCCAAGAGCGGCACCAGGGCAATGTCGGAACCATGGTCCGTGGTCCTTGCGAGGTAGGACGACCACGGCAATTGCGGGTGTATCGTCATTCTAGCCGGCTCGATGCTCTGACGACACCATCGACGCGCAAGGTAGCCATCGGCAAAGACCTCGAAATGCAAATTCCCATGCTTGTTCATCGCAGATCTGACGATCGGCATCAGGAACTCGTGCTCGTGACGGTGAATACCGGTCGCATGATAGACCATCTTCAGCGACGCCGCAGTTTCATCCTTCCTCTCGACCGATCCGCGGGTGAGGGGTGATGGCATCGGCGCGAGGATGTCGACCTTATGGCCCGACTTTGCCAGCGTGCCGGCCAGGTGCTCGGTCGAGGCCCACAAATGGGTAAGCAATCGGTTGAGGCGCGGGAGCGGCCGGATAGCGAAATTGAGCAGTCGGAATTTATAGAGCCAATTGGCTTCGTCGCCCGCGATGACGGCGGGAATATCGTCGTCGACGAAATAGGCTATCCCCGCCAGACGCTTTTGCCGGTGCTCCAGCCAGCGCAGTTGCGGCTTCTTGATGTAGCGGCAGATGATGACGAACAGTCCTTCGCAATCGACGTCATCCAATCCGTCATCGAGCCCCTTCACGATAACGGGAATATCGGCAAGGGCTTTGCTCCGCTCCTCCAGATAGTAGCTGACGCTGGGGTTGGGATATCGCGACAGGACGAGCAGTCGTTTCGCGGGCGGGCGAATACCGTCGATAGGCGCAGCGGAAGGTTGCGGCCTGGGTATTGATCCATAGATGGTGTCGCGCAGACTTTGCATGGGTGATTGACGGAGCGTGATCACGCCAGGCGGTTTCGCAGGCTTGTCAGCAGGCCGACGACAATGCCCCAAATTGCCAGGGTCAGTGCCAAGATACCGCCGATCCAGAGTCCTCGTTTGGGATATTCCGCTTCGTCCGGCAGGTCCGGCGCAAGAAATGTGTCGAGATAGAGGAGCTGCTGCTTACTGACGAACTGCACTTGCTCCAGCGTTTTCATGCTGGTGGCGAATTGCTGTTCGGCCAGGCTTTGCTCCAATTGTCGTTGGGACATGTCGACCGACACGTCGGCAAGGTTCTGCGCAGATTTATTCTGCCCTGCCACCTGGCTGTTCAGATCGTCCAGTTGCTTTTGCTTGCTGTCGATTTCGCGCTTCAGAACCTTCATTTGCGGCGCATTGGGCGCCACCGTCCCGAGCAAGGCATCGTATTTCTGCTGCAGATTGATCTTGTCCGTCTGAACGCTGGCTATCAAGCCAGAGAGGATTGCAGATGATCCCTCGACACTGAGGACGCCCGTTTGGTTGCGGGCAAGCTGAAGCTGCTCTCGCGCTTTCTGCAGTTGATTCTTGGCATTATCCAAATTGGTTTGAGCTGTCGTGATGACATCGCGCCAGATGCGGTTGTTGACGTCGTTGACCACGGCTTCGGAGGCAGCAACGACCTCCTGCAATATCTTTTGCGCATCGGCGGCGGAAAAGGCACGGACCTTGACCGTCACGATACCGCTGTTGGCATCGATTTTGACTGAGACCATGTCCTTCCAGTAGTCGAGCATCTTCTCCGAAGTCGCATCCTGCTTGAGTCTCGCCAGCGGATCGATCGCCGGGTTTCCATAGAGTTTTTGGAAGTCGACTTTGGCCCGGAGTGCGGCCACCATGTCCTTGCTGGCAATGAAATTGGTAACGATCAGCGTATCCTGAACGATCTGCGCCGATGGCAGGCCGGTTACCTTGGCCAGTTGGTCCTTGCCGAGCGCCGGCGTCGACGACCGGACGGTAAAGCGCGTTTCGGACTGAAATTGATCCGAAGCCATTCGTGAGAAGTAATAGATCGAAACGGCGTTCGGAATAACCAGAAACAACACCGTAAAAGCCAATATGGCCCTTCCGAGAATTTGTTCCATCGGGCGGGGGCGCAATCCAACTGCTTTGTAAAATTGGCTTCGCTTCGATGTCGAAAAGCGCAATTTGCGCGCAGTCACCGACAGTTTCGCGGCAACGTCGCGGCTGTGCTGGATCGCACTGAGCTGAACAGTTTCAGATGTCTTTCCGGTATCGTGAGCCATATGGGACCTAGTTGAAAACCCGTCGCATCTTATCTGTTCAATCTGTAGTAGGCTTCGATGGCCTGCTCGACCTGATCGAAAAATATGAGCCTGCCGTCGACGAGCACCATTCCCTTGTCGCAATGCGATTTGATCATGCTCATGCTGTGCGAGATCATGATGATGTCGGAATGTTTCCGTCGGCTGTCAAATGCGACGCGGCAGCGCTCTTGAAACCGGGCATCGCCGACGGCCAGAACCTCGTCGACGAGATAGCACTCGAATTCGATCGCCATGGAAAGCCCAAAAGCCAATCGGGCCGCCATGCCGGAAGAATAGGTGCGTACCGGCGCGTTGATATAGTCGCCGAGTTCCGCGAACTCTTCGACAAAACGGGAGACGCGCCTGACATCCTCCCCATAGGCGCGGGCGACGAAGTGAAGATTCGCGCGGCCGGTCATATAGGGATTGAAGCCGCTGGAAAGGCCCAACGGCCAGGACACCCGAACGTCCTTGGTGATCTTGCCCGAATTTGCCAGCATGGTGCCGGCGATCATCCGCATCGTCGTGGACTTTCCGGCGCCGTTCACGCCGAGCAGGCCATAGGAATAGCCGGACATGAACTCGCAGCTCACGCGATCCAGGATTACTTTCTTGGTATTCTGGGTCTTGAAGTGTTTCGATACGTTCTTGAAGCGGATCATCGCGCATGTCGCCTATATCTGATGATCCTGCACCGACGCCCAGATCAACGAAAGCGTTGCCCAGAGAACGGCTAAGCCAAGCAATATAATCAGCGGTGTCGTGATCCGGTGCGGAAAGATAGCTTCGTCCGGAAGCGCCGGTTTTACGAACACCGCCAAATAAAGCGTCTTTCGAAGCGCTTCCGCGAGCACCGCATCGTAGTTCTTCTGGGAAGCCTCGTAGAGCTTCTCCGCAATCATCCGGTTTGTGTCGAGCTTGGAGTATTCCAGCAGCGCTTTGGCAAGACTGGCATTTTCCGGCCCGGTCAGCTCCGCTTTCTTCTTGTCGATCTGAGCGTCAAGGCTCTGCAGGGCGAGCGTGAGCTGCTGATAGGTCGGAGAACCCTTGGCATGTGACTGCTTCATTACGAACAGGCGCGTTTCGAATTCGAGCTTCTGCGCAAGCAGTCCTGTCAGCAGCGTGCTACTGTCCTTGGCCTGAGCCTCCGGGCTGAGAAGCCCGGATTGATGCTGAAATTGGTTGAGCGCGGTCAGGGTGTCGTTATAGGCCTTGCCGCTTTTCTCAACATCCGCCTGCATGCTTTGCACAATATCATTGCGCGCGCGCTGCGAGAGTTCGTTGATCAACGATTCGCTCTCCTGAATGATGGCGTCGGAGAGCTTTACCGAATCATCGGGCGTGAACGCGCGCACCTTCAAAGTGATGATACCGGAAGAGACGTCAATATAGGCGCTGACGTGATTTTCCCAATAGTTCAGGAACTTCTCATCGGATTGCGTGGAGCGGAATCGAGATAGAAAATCCGCATCCTGCCGCGCGAACATGGATCGATAGTCGAGTTTCTCGCCGATCCGTTTCAGGATCTCGGTCGAGTGAATGAAGCTCGTGACGACATAGGCATCCTGTGATGCAGAACGCATGTTGAGAAGGCCTGCTGCGCCGCCGCTATTTTCGGACCCGCCGCTGCCGTCGCCCTTATCATCCGAACTGGTGCCGGAGAGTGCGCGGACGGCGAAACGGGCTTCGGCAACATACTGATCCGAGGCGATGAAGACGTAATAGATCAAGCTCGCCAGAAACGGCAGGATAACGATCAACAGAAAGCTGAGGAGCCGCAGTGGCGGTTTGCCACCGGCTTGGGGTGCTGGTTCGTGCGTGCCGGGTACCGGCAAATATTCGATGTCTTCCAGATCATCGTGCCGGTGCCGTTCCGGTAGCCGTCGCCGAAACAATGACGGCAAGATCTGCCGTGCCGGTTTTGCCCGCGGATATTGCTGATCGATCGTCTCTTCAATGGCTATTTTGGGCATGTCGGCTTGTATTCGCTTTCCGCAATTCCGGCGCGGTGGGTTTCATCGCCTCACGCACATAATGATCAAAAATCAAATCTTCTTCGAGTATCAGTTCGGCAATATGCAACGTGCGTAATCTCGTAGCAACGTCCTCCAGAGCGGTATGCCGCGACGGCAGCGGAAGATCGCCGATGGAAATGCCAAGCAGCTCACCGATCGCGTCCTGAAAATGAAAACTGTCGGCATCGTGCCCGACAATGGTGAATCGTGAAAGCAGGTCGATCGCCGCGGCGACGTCGCTACGCTTGACGAGTTGCTCCGGAGTGCTGGCGACCAATTGGCGGGTCACGGGTGACAGCAGAACGTTTCTGACATTCTGCGACGCTTTCTTGAGCGCGGATTTAAGGGATGCCTCGCTTTCGAGATCAACCTCGGCGAAGTGTTCCGCCGCCGGCGCCAGGATGATCTTGTCCCGGTCGCCAAAGAAAGAGATCTGGGTCTTTGCCATGCGTTTCAAAAGGAAAATGCGCAGCGCCAATTCGTAATAGGGGTCCGTGAGCAGAACGATGGCCTTGAATCCCTTGTCGAGAAACTCCTCGTAGTTCCGCAGCAGCAGCCGTCCGCTGATGTAGATCGACTGGATGGCATTGAGATGAAAGGCCTGGAGCGCGGTTTCATGGCCGAAGCGCTCCACGGACGACAGCTCATATTGGAAATGGCGGCCGCAGCGATAGTCGAATTTGGCCATGGGCAGGAGCTGCGTTTCCAGCCGCAGGATCTTCAGCGGAACCGGCTGCGACACCTGCGGCCGCCGGTAAATCAGCAATCCAGACTTGGCATCATGGATCATGAGCGTATGTCGCTCGGCAATATCCGGAATGATCGATGTGTCCAGCTTGAAGCCTACCCGCCCGTTCTCATGTCGGCCCGAAGCGACAACCGCCTCCTTGATCTGGTCGCAAGGTAAGACCATTAGCTCGCCGTCCGCATCGGACACCCTGATATGCGGCAGATCAGAAAATCCGTCCGGAATGAGATAGCCTTCCAGGACCGTGCCCCGATCATATTCGAGATTAAACAGCACGGATGCCCTCCGGCGTCTCAAGCTTGCCGGCAGGGAAGGAATGGGGGCCTTCAAGAACCGTCAAATTGTCGTAGGTGCCTTCAAACACGTTAAGATTATCCAAAATACTCTCGGGCGCCGAGCTTCGGCCCACGTATCAATCACGGAGCCGCATGCGCTTTGCGGGCCAAGAAAGAAAAGCAAGGTCCGCCGGAATGGCTGAGGTCCTGATCCTTGATTACGATGTCGCTGAATCCAAGCTTTTCCAGCAGCGTTAAAATATCGTCTCTGTGCATCCAAAAATGGCGATCCTTCATTCCACCGCAGAAGGATGCGTTCGAGTTGGCATGCTGATAGCTGCGTTCGTAGTAGCGTACCGGAACGCCCTCGATCATCTTCGTTTCGACTTTTCCGCTGAAGGGATTGCGGCGCACATCGCCCGCCGGCATCGCTTCTTCGAGAAAAAAATGCGTCCAGATAAAAATGGCATTCGCGCGGCTGGCCAACAGTCTCAAAAACTCTCCGGGATCGGCCATGTGATAGAGGACGCCCGAAGCTATGGCGAAATCATAGATCTCGTCGTGTTCGGTAAGCCATGCCTGAATATCGCCCAACAAAAACGAAGCGGTGTTGATATCGAGAATCTGCCTTGTCACCAGGCATCGCAGGAAACAAAGCCGATTTGCCTCAATCGCATCGATTCGCGCCGGACGCTCGCGGTGGAGCATATAGGTATGCATCCCCTCCAATGGTCCGACTTCCAAAATCGTCTTTCCCGCAATCGAGCCAAATGACCGTAGAGCCCAATCTATTCGGTCGTCCGCATAAAGATGATGTTTTCCGGCATTCAAATTAAGGGCGACGGGAAAGGCGCTATTCCAGCCGGGAAGGGCATCAATCGCATTCTGATGATCGGGTTTGCCCTGCTCGTATTGGTCAAATATCGCTTCCAGAGAATTCTCGGACACCTTTTTTCTGGATCGCTTTGCAAAACCGAGCATCGACAGCACTTTCATTTCCATCGGTATTTGGGTCCGGTTTTGGGCACGCCTCTAAGCCGGAGGAAGAGGTCAAATCACCACAGCATCCTGTTGGACGGCGCAATCCACATTGCGGTTTCTTTCGAGACCCTTTGAGTAACGACGAAAACTTGCGCCTAACTTCCCTGCTATCATGGCAATCCCGCGAAGGATGAATTCACCGTTTTAACAATCTTGGATTGCTTTATTTGACCCGCAATATTGGCCACGGTTTAGAGCGCAAGGCTATGATAAGCAAGGGTGCCCTCATGAAAAGGAAGAGATGCTTGCTCCGATTCGTCGTATAGGACGCAGAGGCTTTAAGATATATCTTGATGTCGTTATTTAACGGATTCCTTTATCATTCAGTGACTATTAATTTAATTTGCTTAGATATTTCTCGTATAAATTGCCTTGTTTCTGCTTTCAGTCTATATCGCAAAGAGTGTGCTGCCGTAACGTGAGTTTAGAAATATGCTCATAGGATCGCACACAGATTTTTTCGCGGCACCCGTGCAGAATCGGCTTGTTGAGGGGCTCCCATTATGCTTTTCAGGGCGCCGACGGATTTTATGAATAATGCGCTGTCCTGACCTGAGTCGGTGAGGCCAGCCGATATTGATTTTGAGGTTATTCAATTGATTCGCGTAGGGGCGGCGTTGCTGGTTTGCGTGGTTCTGGCGGGATGTAATTCCGTCTCGAGCGAAGGGCCGCTGGCCGGTGCGATAGACGGTGATGCCGGGCAATCGGGCGCAGAACTTGGGCGCAAGAATGTGGCCGTCTTCGATGTCGTCGACATCAACAGCCGTACGGCGCGCTTTGTCTCGGATTACGTTTCTAGCGCGCTCAATCGTCGGTTCGGGATCGGCGGCCCTGTCGGGCGGGTCGTGATCGGCGTCGGCGATTCGCTGAAGGTGACCATCTTCGAGGCAGGCGCCGACGGCCTGTTTTCGACGGCCCAATCGAAACAGGTGTCCCTCGATATTATCGTCCAACCGGATGGGACCGCGGCCATTCCCTATGCCGGCACGGTCAAATTTGCGGGCAAGACGTTGGAACAGGCCCGTCAGGCGATTCTGGCGGCGCTGGCGAGCAAGGCAGTCGAACCCGACGTCATCGTGACGAGCATGGGCACATCGTCACGCACGGTGACTGTTTCCGGTGCTGTCGGCCGTCCGTCGCTGGTTCCCTTGGATTTGACCGGCGAAAAAATCACGCAGGTGATTGCCAAGGCGGGCGGACCCGTCACTCAGCCTTATGAGACATACGTAACGTTGGTTCGCGGCAACAGGACCGGGACAGTTCTTCTAAAAATCGATCATCGAACATCCCACTGAAGATATTTATGTTCAGCCTGGCGACCAGATTTTCCTCGTGCGTGATCCCAGGACCTTTACTCTTCTTGGTGCCGTCAAGGGCGATGGCCGTCTTGAGTTCGGGGCCAATGACCTGAATCTGCTGGAGGCTGTCGCTTTGGGCCATGGCGCGGTCGATGAAGCCGCCAATGCGCAAGGATTCTTCCTGTTCCGTTACGAAGAGCCGGAAATCGTTCAAAACCTGCTCGGCGCCGCTCGCTTCCAGGAGCTCGAGCGCAAGGGAATGGTGGCGGATTCTAAGGGGCGCTATCCGATCGTCTATAAATTCGACATGTCGCATCCCGACAGCCTCATCGTCGGCCAGACCTTCCCCATCAAGAGCCGCGACGTCATCTATGTATCGCGCCATCCCTCGGTCGATATCAGGAAATTCCTGACGCTTGTCGGCGCACCGCTCAACATAGCCTCCCAGGGCGCTGCGACGGCCGCCAACTTGGGACAATGACGTTGGCTTGATCGTCAGGTGGCGCTGAATAGCTTTGCCGGGAGTTTCAAGGGCCGCGTCAACATACCCATCGTCGAAAGACGGGAATTTATTGATCGACAGTGAATGATCGGAACTGGCAAGCTGCTCCGTATATTTGAAATTCCGATGCTGGTTCTTCTATAAGGGGTTGTGGCCGGCTAGGCTTATTCCGTCCCGGATCATGTTAGTGTTGTTTGTCAATATGGTGTTCTGAACCCGGTTTTTTGCAGGTGACAACCGCAGGCAATTATGGTGTGAACGGTTGATAAGCAAATATGGCTACTTTCATCCCATGCAATTTTAAAGACGACGCCGAGAGATTATGACGGTTGAAATTATCGGGCGGGCGAGCATTGCCCCGGGGGCAGATTCGATCGAAGAGCTGCAGCTCGTCCTCAAGGAAGGACGTTGCACGGTCACCCGGATACCCGATGAACGCTGGGATCTCGCGCGTTTTTGGCATCCCGTCGTCGGCACGCAAGGAAAGACTTATAGCTACGCCGCCGGTGTCATGGCGGACATCTACTCCTTTGATCCAGCGGTCTTCGGCCTTTCGCAGCGCGAGGCGATGCAGATGGATCCGCAGCAGCGCATCCTTCTGAACCTCGTCTGGCGGGCTTTGGAAGATGCGAATTTGCCGGTCGACGGCTTCGAGGGTGAAAGGGTCGGCGTCTATGTCGGCGCTTCGTCGCTTGACCATGGCAATCTCACTGCCGAAGATCCGGCCGCCGGCAGCCCATATTTCATGGCGGGCAACACGCTCTCGATCGTCTCCAACCGCATTTCGCATATTTTCGGCCTGCGTGGTCCGAGTATGACGATCGATACGGCCTGTTCATCGTCGCTCGTGGCGCTCGATCAGGCAGTGAGGGCGCTGGAATGCGCCGATATCGATACGGCGATTGTCGGCGGCATCAACCTTCTGGTCCATCCGCTATCCTTCGTCGGCTTTTCGCAGGCGCGCATGCTGTCGCCGGAAGGGCTTTGCCGCGCCTATGACGACAATGGCCGCGGCTACGTTCGCGCCGAAGGCGGCGCTGCCATCGTCCTGCGCAGAACGGATCGCGCTCTGCGCGAGAAGGATCGCAGTTACGCGCGGATTCATGCGGTCGGGGTGAACTCCTCTGGCCGTACGAATGGGATTTCCTTGCCCTCGCGCGATGCGCAAGCAGCTTTGCTGCGTTCGATCTATGAAGGGCAAAACATCGACGTCAATCGCGTCGCCTTCGTCGAAGGCCATGGTACGGGAACCAAGGTGGGCGATCCCGCCGAGATTTGGGCGATCGGCGATGTCATCGGCCGGAATCGCCGGGCGCCGGTGCCGGTCGGCTCGATCAAGTCCAATATCGGCCATACCGAGCCTGCATCTGGTCTCTTCGGTCTGCTGAAGGCGATGATTGCGCTGGAGAACAATTTCCTGCCGGCATCGCTGCATTTCCAGCAGCCGAATGAAACCATCGATTTCGAAGGCTTGAACGTTCGGGTCAACACATCGGCCGTCGAGCTTCTTCCGGCCAAACGCCCACGCTTTGCCGGCATCAATTCCTTCGGCTTCGGCGGCACGAACGCCCATGTCGTCATCAGCGACCCTGATCCGGTGGCTCCGCCCGAGCCGCAGTTGCGCGGCGAAGGCACGACATTCATTGCAAGCGCCCACACGGCTTCGGCGCTCTCGAAGCTGCTTGAAGACTACAAGAGCMGGCTCGAGCGCGCAGAGCCCAAGGAAGCCCGGCAAATCATCGCGTCCGCGGCTGCCAATCGCGAGCCGATGCGCCACCGCTTCGCGGCCAAGGCCAAAGACAGCGCCGCAGTGCTTGCGGCGATCGATGCGCATCTCGGCGGTGAGAATTCCGCCGGTGAAGTGGGCGAAGTGCCGGGTCAGGCGGTTAAGATCGCTTTCGTGTTTTCCGGCAACGGCTCGCAATGGGCGGGCATGGGCATCGAGGCCTATCGGGAAAATAGCCATTTCCGGCAATGTTTTCAGTCGTTCAGCGCACTCTTCGAATATTATCTCGGCCAGAAGCTGACGGATATTCTGGTTTCTCCCGATCTATCCCTGCAGATCGCCGACACCAAGATCGCACAGCCTCTGCTTTTTGCAATTCAAGCGTCCCTGTCGGACTGTTTCTCGGCGCTGGGCGTGAAGCCCGATGCCGTCCTCGGCCACTCCGTGGGTGAAATCGCCGCCGCCTACGCGGCCAAAGCGCTGACGGCTGCGGAGGCGGTCGCGATCGTCGCCAAGCGTTCGCTGCATCAGGATCTTCTTGCCGGAGAAGGCAAGATGGCAGCGGTCGTTCTCAACGAGGACGCAGCACTCGCCTTCGCCAAATCGCACGGTCTCCACAATATCTGCATCGCGGCGATCAACGCGCCGAATTCGATAACGATTTCTGGTCCCGTCGACGAGATCGAAGCTTTCAGGGAGGCCGCCCGCAAGTCGCAGATCGTCGCTCATATCCTCGACATCAACTATCCCTTCCATCATCCGATCATCGATCGGGCGAAGGATGCCTTTCTGGCCGATCTGCCTGATGTTGCGCCGGATGCGGGCCTCGGTACCTTCATTTCGACGGTGACCGGCGCTGCCTGTGACGGCCATCTGCTGGACGCAGAATATTGGTGGCGAAACGTCCGCGATCCCGTGCTTTTCAAGGCCGCCTGTCAGGCGGCGATGGCGATGGGGTGCAACCTGTTCATTGAAATTGCCCCGCGTCCGATCCTGTCGAATTATGTGACGGAGATCGCCAAACAGGCGTCCGTCCAGGCGATTGCTATACCGACATTGCTGCGGGAGCCGGCGCTCTCCGGCCGCGATCCGGTTTCGCAGGCCTTTGCGCGCGCTGTCGCGCATGGTGCGCCGGCGCAGCGTTCGCGCGGCAGCGCCACGCGCAATGCCTTCGTCAAGCTGCCGCCTTTGCCGTTCGAACCAGTGGGGCTGCGTTCGCAGCCGACAACGGACGAAATCGACATTTTCGGCCGCGACGGCAAGAGCCCTTATACTCTGCTCGGCTGGCGTACGGACCCTAACGCGTCCACCTGGAAGAACCATCTGGATGCACATCTCTTCGCCGACCTTGCGGAACATGTCGTCGACGGCAAATCGATCCTGCCAGGCAGCGGTTTTATCGAGATCGCGGTCATCGCTGTTCAGCGATATTACCAGACGGATGCGGTTGAGATCGGCAATCTCGAAATCGTCAGACCCTTGGAGCTGCGCCAGGATCGGATGGTGGAACTGTCGACCATCCTTTCCCCGGAGACCGGTGATATCGAGATCCGCTCGCGTGAGCGGCTGAGCAACGACGACTGGACCGTTCATGCAGTCGCCCGCGGCCGCAAGCCGACCGGCAATGGCAGCGCCGAGGACCAGGCCGCGCGGCGGTTCGAGGAACAGAAATCCGTCCTGACGTCCGAGAAGACCTATGAGACGGCGGAGCGTTTCGGGCTGCAATATGGTCCGCATTTCCAGCTTCTGTCGAAAGCTGTCGCCTTCGGGCGCAATATCATTGAAGTGGACCTCAAGCCGGCTGCCGCGCCCACCCATCCGTTCGTGACCTACAACCTCAATCCAATGTCGATCGATGCGGCATTTCACGGTCTTGTCGCGCTCTTCGATCAACTGTCCGGCGACGAGGCCGGGGCTCCCTATATTCCGGTTCGTTTCGGCACCGTGCGAGTTGCGGGCAAGAGAAAACCCGTTGTCAAAGCGATCATAGAGATCGATCGGTTCAGCAATAATTCGATCAAGGCCCGCTTCCGCATGTTCGGGGGCGATGGCGATGAGATTGCCGTTTTCGACGATTGCCGCTTCCGCCGCACCTATCTGCGCCGGCACACGACGCTCGATTCCGTCGCCTTCCACTATGAGACCGTGCCATCGACGATATTTAGGCGTCGGTCCGTGTCGAACATGGTCGTGCCGGATGCTTCGCCGCTGCGCCGCCTCGATGGAAATCATTCGCTCAATAATGCGACCCTGCTTCTCGATGCGGCGATCTACCGGGCATGCCACGAGATCGCGCTCACGGTCGCAGGCAGAGACGGAGCGGTCTCGCTTTCAAACCTTCCCGGCGATCCGGAATTCCGGCCGTTTCTGATCAACTGCCTCTATATTCTCGAGGATGCGGGGATTGCTTCGGGTGTCGATGGCGGATGGCATATTCCGCTCGATTTTACCTTGCCGACGGTGAGCGAAGCCCTGCAGGAGCTTTATCGCGAGGATGCCGGCCGGGTTGCCGAAGCCATTCTCGTCAACAATGCCTATCGCGAGGCCCTGGAGCGTCTGGCCGCTGTCCATAAATATGTGCTTGGCCAACAGCAGGCCGAGGCCGCAGTTCATGCGGCTGGAGGAGCGACGCTGGAGCATGTGCTTGTTCATTCGCCCTTGAGCGGCAAGCGGCTTTCGTTGATTGCTGAGGCGCTGGTGGCTGCCGTCGAGGCCAATCCCGGCAGCATCGGCCACATTTTGGAAGCTGGTTCGACATCCACCGCCTTCAGCCAGCGGTTGGCAGCGGTCGCCGCCAACGCTGGTGCGTGCCTGATCATCGCCGAACCGCGAGAGCAGATGCGCCGCGCGCTTGAAATCGCTTTTGAGGGCGCTGCACATGTCATCGTCACGGAGCCCGGCAGGCTTGGCGATCAACCGCTCGCCGACGTCATCATTGCCTGTGGCGATCAGAGCCAGCTTCTTCTATCGCATGATGATGGGCTGAAAGCCGCCATCCGCAGCGCTGCCGCGCGTGGTGCACAACTCCTGTTTGCCGATCGCGCACCGAGCGTCTTCAACGATTTTGCCTTTGGCCTGTCGGAAGGATGGTTCGCCGGCAGTCAATCGTCTGAATTCCCTGTCGGCCAATTGGGGACCTTGCAGCAGGTCGAGGATATTCTTGCGGTGCTCGGTTTCAGCAAGGTACAGCTCGAGGAGCAGGTTTTCCCGGAAGGCGGGCTGATCACCGCGGCGGCTGCATCCGAAGGTCAGGTCGAAGACGAGCCTGCTTTATCAAGCGCCGACGCGCCGCTTTTGGTTCTGTCCGAGCGCGGAGAGGGTATCGGCTTTTCCGATATGCAGGTGATCGCTGTCGACGTTGGGGCAGGGTCTTCGAACCTCGCCGGTGTCATGACGTCCCATCATCCGCGCCGCATTCTCTATGTGGCGGAACGGGAGGGCGCCCGCGGCGCGTCCGATCCGTCGCAGATGCGGCTTGAGGTGTTCAAAGAGCTGGCCGATACACTTATCAGATATGCAGAGGGCGACAGGCCGCGCCTTGTCATCATGGCTCCGGGCGGTTCGCCGCTTGCCAAGGAGCGGATTGATAGCGCCAATGCCGGACTGTGGGCCTTCGCGCGCGTGCTGCAGAACGAATATGACGGCTTCGACGTGCATCTCCTTGATGCCGAAACGGACGACAAGTGGGCGATTGCGGCCATTGAGACCGTTCTTTTCGCTGAGACTAATAACCGGGAGTGGGCGCTCGACAGGGTAACCGGCGAGATCCGCGAAATCCGGGCCGTTGCGGGTCCGTTTGCGGTGACCGAGATGAACCGCCGCGACGTTGTCGCGGCGACGATCCGGCAACATTCGAGCGGCCGCTTGGACAGCGTCGTTTGGGAAGCGTCGGATTTGCCGGCACCGTCGGACGACGAGGTCATTATTGCCGTCGAAGCGACCGGCCTCAATTTCCGCGACGTCATGTGGGCCATGGGCTTGTTGCCGGAAGAGGCGCTGGAGGATGGGTTTGCTGGCGCAACGATCGGCATGGAGTTCGCCGGTCGCGTGCTGCAAACCGGCTCTGGTGTCGGCGATCTCCAGCCGGGCGACAAAGTCATGGGCATCGGTCCCGCTGCGTTTTCGACCCATGTGCGCGTGCGCCGCGACGGCGTCACCAAGCTGCCGGAGACGATGGACACGCTCGCCGCGGCCACGGTGCCCGTTGCCTTCCTGACGGCCTATTACGCCATGGTCGAGCTTGGGCGCATCCAGCCGGGCGAAACCATCCTGATCCATGGTGCCGCTGGCGGCGTCGGTCTTGCCGCGCTGCAGATCGCCAAGTTCAAAGGGGCAAAGGTGATCGCCACCGCCGGCACGATCGAGAAGCGCCGTTTCCTGCAAATGCTCGGCGCCGACCATGTGCTCGACTCCCGCTCGCTCGATTTCGTTGCGGGCGTGCGCCATGTGACCGGAGGCGAAGGCGTCGATCTCGTGCTGAATTCGCTGTTTTCCGAAGCGATGGAGCGGAGCATCGAGCTGGTCAAGCCGTTCGGGCGGTTCCTGGAACTGGGTAAGCGCGACTATTATTCCGACCGCAAGATCGGGCTGCGCCCTTTCCGCCGCAATATCAGCTATTTCGGCATCGACGCCGACCAGTTGCTGGTCAACGCTCCCGCCTTGACGAAGCGGATCTTCGCGGAAATCGGTCAGCTCTTTGCCGATCACAAGCTCACGCCGCTGCCCTATCGTGCCTTCGGCTATGACGAAATCGGCAGCGCTTTCCGCTTGATGCAAAATGCCGGTCATATCGGCAAGATCGTCGTTCGTCCGCCCGTTCTTGGTGTCGATCATCTCTTGCCGGCGCCGGCCAAGTCCCTGCGGCTCGATCCCGCCGGTATTTTCCTTGTGGCTGGCGGCATCGGCGGTTTCGGTCTTGCGGCGGCCGACTGGCTGGTGTCCAAGGGCGCGCGCCGCATTGCGCTGTGCTCGCGCCGGGGCGTCGCCGATGAGGAGACGGAGAAGGCCGTTGGCGAATGGGAGAAGAAAGGCGTCGTGGCAACACTGCACGTCTGCGATATCACCGATGAGGTCGCTGTCGAGGCACTGCTTGGCTCACTTCGTTCCGAGGGTGCGCTGAAGGGCATCATCCATGCTGCCATGGTCCTGGATGATGCGCTGCTCGCCAACCTGACGCCGGAACGCAATCGGCCAGTCATCGACGTGAAAGTCCGAGGCGCCGACAATCTTCATCGATTGACTCAGCATGACCGCCTTGATCTGTTCCTGCTGTTTTCGTCAGCGACGACGATGCTCGGCAATCCGGGGCAGGCGAACTATGTCGCCGCAAACGGCTATCTCGAAGGTTTGGCGCGTGCACGCCGTGCTGCCGGACTGCCGGCGCTTGCCATCGGCTTCGGCGCTATTGCGGACAAGGGATTTCTTGCCCGCAATATCGAGGTCAACGAGCTCCTATCCAAGCGAATCGGCAAGGCCGCCCTAAAGGCGCGCGATGCGTTGGAGCAGGTCGAACGCTACATGCTTGCCGATACCGGCAAGATCGATGCCGCGGCCGTCATGATCGCCGAGATCGATTGGAGTGCCGCACGCATGCTGCCGATTGCCGCCCGGTCGCTGTTCGAGCCGCTGATGCGCCACGCGCGCGATCACAACTCCCTGAACGATGGCGATATCATCGATCTGGGCGAGCTGATCAAAGGCAAATCCGAGGACGAGGCGCAGGCTGCTTTGCACATTGTCGTCGCCTCGGAAATTGCTGCGATCCTGCGTGTGACCGAAGATACGATCACACCCGACAAGGTGCTGAAAGATATCGGCCTCGACAGCCTGATGGCGATGGAGCTCGGCATCAGTTTCCAGCAGAAGACCGGTTTTGACATTCCCTTGAGCGGAATCGGGGAGGGGACGACGGTCAGCGACGTCGTCAGCCGCTTGCGTGATCGGGTCATGAACCGCAGTGGCGGGGGGGGCGAGGTTTCGGCGGCGAGCGAGGATCAGGTGGTCAGCCGGTTGGTCCAAAGCCACTCCCTGCAATCGCCGCAGAAGAGAGCCGCACAGTCATGACGCAGGATGCCAATGACGACATGCCGCCCGGCGATAAGAAAAGCAGCTTGCTGGAGCAGATGCGCCGCGCCAATGAATCCTCCGGACGCAACCGGGTGGAGCGGCTGAACAGACAACCGCAACAGCCGGTTCGCCAAGCCCTGCGCTTCGAGGATTTGCCGGAGTACAAGCGCGTCATGACGCAGAAGATTGCCGGCGAGATGGCCGGCATCGTCAATCCCTTCTACCGCTCGCATGATACCGCCGCCGGCGCGACGACGAAGATGGGCGGGCGGGAATTCGTCAATTTCGCCTCCTATGACTATCTGGCCACCAACACCGACCCACTCGTGGCAGCCCGTGCCAAGGAGGCTATCGACCGCTTTGGCATCTCCGCTTCCGCCAGCCGCCTTGTCGCCGGCGAGCGGCCGGTGCATGTCGAGCTGGAGCAACAGCTCGCCAGGCTCTATGGCGTCGATGCCGCTGTCTACTTCGTCAGCGGCTACCTGACCAACGTTGCGACCATCGGCTGTCTGCTGGGGCCACAGGATCTCGTCATCCACGATGAGTTCATCCACAACAGCGCCCTTGCCGGCATCAAGCTTTCCGGCGCGGCGCGGCGCCTGTTCAAGCACAATGACGTCGAAAATCTCGAAAGCATCCTGAAAACGCTGTCTTCCGATTTTCGCCGTATCCTCGTCATTGTCGAAGGCATCTATTCCATGGACGGCGATGTCGCCGATCTCCCGGCGCTGCTGGAGCTGAAGGCCCGTTACGGTTTCTGGCTGATGGTGGACGAGGCCCATGCGCTCGGCATCCTCGGCGAAAGGGGCCGCGGCACGTTCGAGCATTTCGGCCTCGATCCGCGCGATGTCGACATCTGGATGGGAACGCTTTCGAAGACGACATCGAGCTGCGGCGGCTATATCGCCGGCAGTAGCGCGCTCGCCGATATCCTGAAGGCGGAGGCCGGTGGCTTTGTCTATAGTGTCGGTCTTGCCCCCGTTCTGGCGACGGCGGCCATGGCTGGCCTGCAAATCCTGGAATCCGAACCGGACAGGGCAGCCCGGCTCAGGCGCAACGGCAGCCTCTTTCTGCGATGCGCTAGGGAGGCGGGCCTCGATACCGGTTTGAGCATGGGCTTTTCCGTCGTTCCTGTCATCGTCGGCGATTCGCTGCGAGCGGTGCAGCTCTCCAACGATCTGCTGAGCGAAGGCATCAATGTGCTGCCTATCATTCATCCGGCCGTGCCGGAAGGCATGGCGCGTCTGCGCTTCTTCATCACCTGCAACCATACCGAAGAGCAAATCCGCCGTTCTGTTGCTGTCACTGCTCGGAGACTTCAAGATTTGAAGGATCGGAATTTCGGCCTGGCCTCCATCGACATGGACAAGGTGATGCAGTTGCTGCCGATGCGTCAGGCCGTCGGTAAGCCATAACCTTAAGGCGCTCAGCTCATGCATGTCATCGTCACCGGAGGCTCAAGCGGGATCGGTTTGGCGATCGCCAAGCTCTATGCCACCAGGGGCGCCAAGGTTTCTCTTTTCGCGCGCCACCCCGGGCGTCTGGAACAGGCGCGTATCGAGATTGCGGCCATGCCGGGTGCCGATCTTTCTCGCATCCAGATCGCCCCTGTCGATGTCGCATCCGCCAATCGAGTTTCGGAGGCCGTTGATATCTGCGAACGCGCTTTCGGGCCTTGCGACCTCCTGATCGCGTCGGCCGGGATCGTAGAGCCTTCTGCTTTCGATAGCATGCCGGCTACGGTTTTCGACGAGCAGATTGCCACTAATCTCCTGGGAACGGCAAATGTCGTGCGCGCCGTCTACAAGGGTATGAAGACCCGCCGTGGCGGCAAGATCATGATGATCTCCTCCGGCGCCGCTTTGATCGGCATTTACGGCTATACCGCCTATTGCGCCTCGAAATCGGCACTGATCGGCTTTGCAGAGGCATTGAGCGCCGAAGCGGCCGTTTCGGGAGTGGATGTCTCCATCTGCTTTCCGCCGGATACGCTCACCCCGCAATATAGCCATGAAATGTCGATGCGGCCTGCGGAAGCGGAGCTTCTGATGGGCACGGTCAAGCCGTGGAGTGCCGAAGCCGTGGCCGCAAAAATCGTCCGCGGCCTCGACCGCGGCAGGACCCGAATCCATTTTGGATTGTCGCTAACCGCACTCGGTTATTTCGGCCCGTTGATAAAGCCGCTGTTGATGTGGTGGTATTTCCGCAAGCTTCGAAAAATAATTGAAGAAGGGCGAGATGAAAGCCTTGCCCGCTCGACCGACAAAGGCTTTGGTTGAGCGCAGTTTCCATAATTCGCGTGATGCTTCAGCGCGCCTGATGGGATGCGCGTAAAAAACGATAGAATTGAGAATTGGCGGCTTTTTCCGGTTTTTGAGGGAAGCCGCCGCAGACTATGACATTTGGACGGTATTGTTTTGAAACTTCATGATTTTCCGGCTCTTTTGACGGTTGCGTGCTTCGCTTTTTCCTGTGTCGTCATTTTCCTGACCGATCCTTTTGCGATGCCTCCTGCAGTCAACAAGCAAAATCATACAGAGAGAAGTTTGAAGCGGCTGGCGTTCGAGTGGGCGGCAAGAATTCCCGTCATCGCTCTCATCTACGCCCTATTCTTCGCGATTTCCTGGCGTCCGATTTACGGTGCGCAGGGCGTGATCAGTTTCTTCGTCATCTTCACCGGAATTTCGCGTGCAAAATTCGAGTTCATCCGTGAGCCCTTAGTCTTCTCCGATATCGCCCTGGTGGTCGACGTTTTCAAATACAAAGAGATTTTCTACGCGACGTCTCTGAACATCGTCTTCTGGATCATCGCGCTTTCCTATGTGTTCGGCGTCAGCGCTCTCTATATGTATTTCGAGCCGTCGATCCTGCCCGACCACAACGGTTTCCTTTGGGTTCTCGTTATGCTGGCGGTTGCCTTCGGTCCCTGGCTCGCTTTGTTCAGCAGGACCGTCAGCGGACCCGTCTGCCGTTTCACGCAGAATGTTCTCGGCAAGGTCGACGTCAAGAAGGATACGGTCAGGTTCGGTACCTTTGAATCCGTCGTCTTTCATTTCGTCATATGGGTTGGCGTCAGGCGCGAGGCCATTGTCACCCAGCTATCGGAACGCTTCATCTCCGCCCTTCATGATCTATGGGAACATGGCGACGACGAGCCGTTGATCGTCATATGGCAATCCGAATCCTTCATCGACCTCCGGCATTTTGGTGCGGAAAACGTCAAGCTTCCCAATCTGGACCGGCTGCGGGATCAGGCAGCGCAGTGGGGCCGGATGACGAGCGTCTTCGAAGGTGGCTATACGCTGCGCACCGAATTTGCGGTGCTGAGCGGTTTGTTGCCTGAGAACGTCCATATCGACGCGAGCTACCCTTATCTGCGCGCCAGCCACTACAAGGATGTCGTATGGCCGCAACGGCTGCGGAAGGCGGGTTGGAAGACGCAGTTCATCCACCCTTACGACAAGACTTTTTTCCTGCGCCACAAGGCCATGCCGCAGCTCGGTTTCGATCGGATGATGATGCTGGACGAATTCGATCACCGGCCGGAACGCGATGGCCCTTATGTCAGCGACCTGTCGCTGACGAAAAGCGTGATTCGAGCGATCGACGGGGAAGGCGCCGGCAAAAACTTCGTTTTCGTGGCTTCCATGGCGAATCATGGACCCTGGGAACCTGGCCGTTGCGGCGACCTGACGAATCCAGTGGATATCTATAGTGAGCTGCTGATGCGCGCCGACCATGCGCTCGGCAATCTCGCGCATCACCTGGACCGGCTCGACCGCCCCGTGTGGCTGTTGTTCTACGGCGATCATGCGCCGCTGTTGAAGGCCTTTGCCGATCCCTTTCCGGATCCGCGCACGGACTACATCATCGTTCCGCTCGGCCGTGCGCGGTCGCACTCGCAAAAGCCGGTGCCGCCGCAGGAAGAAGCGCCGTGGAACCTTATCGGCACGCTGCTGCGCTATGCTGGCCTCAGCACCGAGGTGCCGGAGTGACGGCTGACGGGCAGGGGGATGCAGCGGCTTCCCAGCGCGTCTTTCTTTTCCTGCAGGGGCCGTCCTCACCGCTTTTCATGGAGATCGCCAGAAGGCTGGAGACCGCGGGCCATCGCTGCATCCGCATCAACCTGAACCCGGGCGATTGGATATTCTGGCGCCGTCGCGGAGCCTACAATTATCGCGGCGGCTTTGCCGGCTGGCGCAGCTATGTTCGCCGCCGAATCGAGGCAGATAAGGTCACGGATGTGATTCTTCTCGGCGAGGAGCGTCCGTATCATCAGGTCGCCATCGAAGAGGCGAGGCGGCGAGCCGCCAGTATCAGCGTCGTCGAGATGGGATACCTGCGGCCGGATTGGGTGACGCTCGAGCGTGACGGAATGTCATCCAATTCGCATTTTCCCGTCGATCCACTTTATATAGTCCAGGCTGCGGCGAGCCTTGCCGAGCCGGATTGGACCCGCCGGTTCAGTCACAGCTTCCTGGCGGAGGCGACATACGATCTCCTCTACAATCTTCCCAGTGCTTTTCTTTGGTTTCTCTACCCCGGCTATCGGCGCCATGCGCTCTATCATCCGCTGGTGGAATATGCGGGCTGGCTCCGCCGGCTGCCGTCGAGCGGCAGGCGTGCGCGGGAATCGGAGGCTACGATCGAGCGGTTGATCGCCGCTGAAACGCGATTCTTCGTCTACCCCCTGCAGCTTCAGACGGATTATCAACTGCGCGCGCACTCGCCCTTCCATCGGCAGCAGGATGCAATCAGGCAGGTCATGCAGTCGTTTGCCTTGCACGCAGCGCTGGACAGGCATTTGGTGATAAAGCTTCATCCGCTCGACAATGGGCTTGTCGACTGGAAAGGCTATATCCACGGCATAGGCGCAAAGCTTGCCCTGTCCTCCCGCATCCATTTCATCGACGGCGGTAATCTCGAAAAATTGATCTCGGCAAGCCAGGGCATGGTGACGGTCAATTCCACTGCCGCACTTTCCGCCCTGCAGGCTGAAAGGCCGGTGAAAGTCCTTGGAGCGGCTATCTACGATATCCAAGGCTTGACCGATCAAAAGCCGCTGGACCTGTTCTGGGACAATCCGGCGACGCCATCGGTGGACATTCGCAGTGCATTTCTGAAACTGCTTGCCGCATCCATACAGGTGCGCGGGAATTTCTACTCCCGAGTCGGCGCACGGGCGGCGGCGGATGAGATCGCCGAACGCCTGCTATCGCAGAGCGTCAACCTGCCGGCCGCCTTTATCGACCCGCCGCCACGGCAAAGGCCGACAAAGATCAATATTCCTTAGTCGCCGGTCAGCAGTTTTGATCAATCTCGGAGGGTGACGGTGTTCATCTGCCGCTCACAAGAGCGACCGTTTTGACTGTTGATCCCAAAATTGACATGCCGTCCGCCTATGCGAGATTCGCACTGGATTTGACGCAGCGATTCGATGCTGGGACAAAGAACGAATACGCAGTTTGCAGGGGGAGCAAACGCCATGGATGGCAGCAAGATGCAACGTTTTATGCTGAAGGAGCTGCTGGCGATCATCGCAGCTCTCGTGCTTGTCTCAGCGGTACTTCTGACGATCGTGATTACCGGGAATTATTGAGAGGGGCGCTGAAGAGCGCATCGGCATCAATAGCTACGCAGAAAGCGCTGCCAAGTAGCCGGAAAGCCGCTATTTCAATCAATCAGTTATATCTCTGAAAAATGGTGGGCGATGAGAGACTCGAACTCCCGACATCCTCGGTGTAAACGAGGCGCTCTACCAACTGAGCTAATCGCCCTTGCAGCAAGCGGTGCGTTGGACCGCTGCGTTTCGGTGGCCGTGATCTATGCGGAACGACAAAAAACCGCAAGAGTGTTTGTGAAGATTTTTTGATTTTTTTGATGGCGCGGCATCAGTGGACGATATCGCCACATGCGACTGCTGCGAAAGCCAGGCCTGGCCGGGGCGGGTTTATGAGCCGTTTTTGAAATGCGTGGGGCGCGAACCTGCCATGCCAAATCGACGGAGCCGAAACATGTCGGCGGCGGTCGCGAAAACAATTCGTGCTCTGTCATGGATTTGTATTTAAACCTGCTTGACACCCAAACGCGAACCCCGTAGTTAGCCGCTCATCGAACGGCGAGGCCGCTTTGATGGGTGCGAAAGCATCCGGAATGCTTGAAATGAAGTGCGGGTGTAGCTCAGTCGGTTAGAGTGCCGGCCTGTCACGCCGGAGGTCGCGGGTTCGAGCCCCGTCACTCGCGCCATTTCAAAGCATAATGCCGGATTTCGCACGACCGAAAGGTCAAACGATGCGCGGGTGTAGCTCAGTCGGTTAGAGTGCCGGCCTGTCACGCCGGAGGTCGCGGGTTCGAGCCCCGTCACTCGCGCCATTTGCTTCAAGCCATTACAATCAATCATCAATTTGCTGCGACTGCGAGAAAGCCGTTTTGCCTTTGCGCGGATTTGTCGCGATATCGTTACAGCCTGTTGATAAGTCCGGTTCGGTAGTGCTTGAAACGACATATTCAAAAGGCTTGCGCCCGCGCTCCGGCTGCGCTAACCACGGCTCTGTTGCAACGCTCTTTCGCTTGGCTTGGGCATTTGCTCAGAGGCGCCGCCCCGGCGCACATGGCAAGCAGGGATGGACATGATGACTGGACTGCTCAGTTCCTATATTCCGATAGCGATTTTCATTGGTATTGCCGTGGTGATCGGCCTAGCGTTGTTGATCACGCCGTTTGCCGTCGCCTTCAAGGCGCCTGATTCGGAAAAGCTGTCGGCCTACGAGTGCGGCTTCAACGCATTCGACGACGCCCGCATGAAGTTCGACATCCGCTTCTACCTCGTGTCGATTCTCTTCATCATCTTTGACCTGGAAGTCGCCTTCCTTTTCCCCTGGGCCGTATCCTTCGGTGCGATCGGCTGGTTTGGGTTCTGGTCGATGATGGTGTTCCTGGCGGTGCTKACCATCGGCTTTATTTATGAATGGAAGAAGGGAGCGCTCGAATGGGAGTAGCTCAAGGCAACACGACACTCGTTGCGTCGCAGCCGAAAGGGATCATCGATCCCGCAACCGGCAAGCCTGTCGGCAGCAACGATCCGTTCTTCGGCGAGATCAACAATGAACTCGCCGACAAGGGTTTTCTGGTCACCTCGACCGACGAGCTGATCAACTGGGCCCGTACCGGCTCGCTGATGTGGATGACCTTCGGTCTCGCCTGCTGCGCCGTCGAAATGATGCAGGTTTCCATGCCGCGTTACGACGTCGAGCGCTTCGGCTTCGCGCCGCGCGCCTCGCCGCGTCAGTCCGACGTCATGATCGTCGCCGGCACGCTGACCAACAAGATGGCTCCGGCTCTGCGCAAGGTCTATGACCAGATGCCGGAACCGCGTTACGTCATCTCGATGGGCTCCTGCGCCAATGGCGGCGGCTACTATCACTATTCCTATTCGGTTGTGCGCGGCTGCGACCGCATCGTGCCGATCGACATCTACATACCGGGCTGTCCTCCCACGGCGGAGGCGCTGCTCTATGGCGTGCTTCTGCTGCAGAAGAAAATCCGGCGCACCGGCACGATCGAACGGTAAGGCAGGGGACAAGGCAATATGAGTGAAGCCCTGAACGAGCTAGTCACCTATCTCACGGAAGTTCGCGGTGCTCTGATTTCGTCGTCCGAGATCAAGTACGGCGAGCTGAACGTGACGACGACAGCCGCAAATGTCGTCGCGCTGCTGACGTTCCTGCGTGATGATGCCAAGTGCGGCTTCGTCAACTTGATCGATATTTGCGGTGTCGACTGGCCGCAGCGTCCCGATCGTTTCGACGTCGTCTACCACCTGCTGTCGCCGAAGAAGAACCTGCGCATCCGCATCAAGGTTCCGGTCGCCGAAGATCAGCCTGTTCCGTCGGCCTGCAGCGTCTATCCCGGCGCTGATTGGTTCGAGCGCGAGACCTGGGACATGTACGGTGTTCTCTTCACCGGCCACCCGGACCTGCGTCGCTTGCTGACCGACTACGGCTTCGAAGGCCATCCGCTACGCAAGGACTTTCCGACGACCGGTTTCGTCGAAGTTCGCTATGACGACGCCGCCAAGCGCGTGGTTTACGAACCCGTCGAGCTGAAGCAGGAATTCCGTAACTTCGACTTCTTGTCCCCATGGGAAGGCACGGATTACGTGCTCCCGGGTGACGAGAAGGCGAAGGCATAATTTGATGGCGTGTGGCGGGCGGAAGCCTGCCATTCTCTGAATATCTGAAAACGCGAGCATCGCCGCCATGACAGAACACAACGTTCGCAACTTCAACATCAATTTCGGTCCGCAGCACCCGGCTGCGCACGGCGTTTTGCGTCTTGTCCTCGAATTGGACGGCGAAATTGTGGAACGCGTCGATCCCCATATCGGCCTGCTGCATCGCGGCACGGAAAAGCTGATCGAGACGAAGACCTATCTGCAGGCCGTTCCTTATTTCGATCGCCTCGATTACGTGGCGCCGATGAACCAGGAGCATGCCTATGCGCTGGCCGTCGAAAAGCTGCTCGGCATCGAAATTCCGATCCGCGGTCAGCTGATCCGCGTGCTCTATTCCGAAATCGGCCGCATCCTTTCGCATCTGCTGAACGTCACGACGCAGGCCATGGACGTTGGCGCGCTGACGCCGCCGCTCTGGGGCTTTGAAGAGCGCGAAAAGCTGATGGTGTTTTATGAGCGCGCCTCTGGCTCGCGCATGCATGCTGCCTATTTCCGTCCGGGCGGCGTTCACCAGGACCTGCCGGAAAAGCTGGTGCAGGACATTGGCGACTGGTGCGATCCTTTCCTGAAGGCGCTCGACGATATCGATGAGCTGCTTACGGGCAACCGCATCTTCAAGCAGCGCAACGTCGACATCGGCGTCGTCTCGCTCGAAGACTGTTGGGCCTGGGGCTTCTCCGGCGTCATGGTCCGCGGCTCGGGTGCCGCCTGGGACTTGCGTCGCGCGCAGCCCTATGAGTGCTATTCTGATCTCGAATTCGATATTCCGATCGGCAAGAACGGTGACTGCTATGACCGCTACCTGATCCGCATGATCGAGATGCGCCAGTCCGTCCGCATCATGAAGCAGTGCGTCAATCGCCTGCTCGGCGATGCCAAGACCGGCCCGGTCTCTTCGCTCGATGGTAAGGTCGTGCCGCCGAAGCGTGGTGAGATGAAGCGCTCGATGGAAGCGTTGATCCATCACTTCAAGCTCTACACCGAAGGTTACCATGTGCCCGCCGGCGAGGTTTATGCCGCCGTCGAAGCGCCGAAGGGCGAGTTCGGCGTCTACCTCGTCTCCGATGGTTCGAACAAGCCGTACCGATGCAAGATCCGCGCTCCGGGCTATGCGCATCTGCAGGCCATGGATTTCATGTGCCGCGGTCACCTGCTTGCCGACGTCGCGGCCGTGCTCGGTTCGCTCGACATCGTGTTCGGTGAGGTGGACCGCTGATGCAGTTTTGGCCGGTCATCGCTATTGCGCTTCTCGTTGCTTCCGGAGCCTCGGCTCAGCAGGCCGGTAAGGCGCAGGCGCTGCCCAGCATCTCCGTGCAAGGTTCGAATGCGAAAAGCTCGAATGTTGCGAAGAGCGGAAATACGGCTACGCAGAGCGCGGTATCGACCATGGGCGATCTCGTGTCGCGTGGCTATGAAATAAAGGCCGCCGTGCCGAACGGCGGCAAATTCGTTGTGTTTATGCAGAAAGACCAGTCGGCCTATGCCTGCGAATTTTCGTCCCTGACGGATACGCGGTGTGGGTCCTTAAACTGAGATAAGGCGTGAAAGATGTCCGTTCGTCGACTAGCCGAAGATCAATTCCAGCCTGCCGCCTTCGCCTTTAACCAGGAGAACACGGCTTGGGCTGAAAAGACGATCAAGAAATATCCCGAGGGCCGCCAGCAATCCGCGATCATCCCGCTGATGATGCGTGCGCAGGAGCAGGATGGCTGGGTCACCAAGGCGGCCATCGAAAAGATCGCCGATATGCTTGATATGGCTTATATCCGGGCGCTCGAAGTCGCCACCTTCTACACGCAGTTCCAACTGCATCCGGTTGGCAGCCGCGCCCATATCCAGGTCTGCGGCACGACGCCCTGCATGTTGCGCGGCGCCGAAGGCCTGGTGAAGGTCTGCAAGAGCCGGATCGCCGACCACGCGCTGGAACGCAACGCCGAAGGCACGCTCTCCTGGGAAGAGGTCGAATGTCAGGGCGCCTGCGTCAACGCACCGATGGTCGTGATCGGCAAGGATACCTATGAGGATCTGACGCCGGAACGTCTCGAAGAGATCATCGACGCATTTGTCGCAGGCAAGGGCAGCGAAGTGCAGACCGGTCCGCAGATTGATCGTGTTTTCTCCGCACCGGAAGGTGGTTTGACGTCGCTTCTGGATTCGCCGGCGACGAAGACGAAGAAGAAGGCTGGTGCTAAGGTTGCCGCCGAAACGGTTGTGCTGCCGCCATCCGAGGCAGCCAAGCCCGTTAGCAGCGATGCTGAGACCAATCCGGCGCTGAAGAGCCCGGCCGATGGCAAGACCGCGCTGCCCGCCGAGCATCCGAAGGCGGCTCCGGCCAAAGAAGACAATACGGCTGTCGGCGACAAGGCTGAGTAAGAGGTAAGGTATGTTACAGGATCAGGATCGCATCTTTACCAATATCTACGGTCTCAAGGACAAGTCCCTGAAAGGCGCGATGAGCCGCGGCCACTGGGACGGCACCAAGCAGATCCTCGAAAAGGGCCGGGACTGGATCGTCAACGAGATGAAGGCATCGGGCCTGCGCGGCCGCGGTGGCGCCGGCTTCCCGACCGGGCTCAAGTGGTCCTTCATGCCAAAGGAAAGCGATGGCCGTCCGCATTACCTCGTCGTCAATGCCGACGAGTCCGAGCCCGGCACCTGCAAAGACCGCGACATCATGCGCCACGATCCGCATACGCTGATCGAAGGCTGCGTCATCGCCGGTTTCGCCATGGGTGCGAACACGGCGTACATCTATGTCCGCGGCGAATATATGCGCGAGCGCGAAGCCCTGCAGGCCGCGATCGACGAATGCTACGATGCCGGTCTTCTCGGCAAAAACAATAAGCTCGGTTGGGATTTTGATGTTTTTGTTCATCATGGCGCCGGTGCCTACATCTGCGGCGAAGAAACCGCGCTGCTCGAAAGCCTGGAAGGCAAGAAGGGCCAGCCGCGCCTGAAGCCGCCATTCCCGGCCAATATGGGTCTCTATGGCTGCCCGACAACCGTMAACAACGTCGAGTCGATCGCCGTTGCGCCGACGATCCTGCGCCGCGGTGCCGGTTGGTTCTCCTCCTTCGGCCGTCCGAACAATGTCGGCACGAAGCTGTTCATGCTTTCCGGCCACGTCAATCGTCCGTGCACGGTCGAAGAAACGATGGGCATCACCTTCCGCGAACTGGTMGAGAAGCACGGCGGTGGCATTCGTGGCGGCTGGGACAATCTGCTCGCTGTCATTCCCGGCGGTGCGTCGTGCCCGGTCGTTCCGGCGGCCGACATCATCGATTGTCCGATGGATTTCGACGGTCTGCGCGAAGTCAAGTCGTCCTTCGGTACGGCGGCTGCGATCGTCATGGACAAGTCGACCGACATCATCAAGGCGATCGCCCGTATCTCGGCCTTTTTCAAGCATGAGAGCTGCGGCCAGTGCACGCCGTGCCGTGAAGGCACCGGCTGGATGTGGCGCGTGCTGGAGCGTATGGCTCGGGGCAATGCGCAGAAGCGCGAAATCGACATGCTGTTCCAGGTGACGAAGCAGATCGAAGGCCACACCATCTGTGCGCTCGGCGACGCCGCCGCATGGCCGGTACAGGGTCTGATCCGCAACTTCCGCCCGGAAATCGAAAAGCGCATTGACCAATACACGGCCAATGCCACAAGCCACGGCGCGGTGCTGGAAGCGGCCGAGTAAGGACGATGATGGCGAAGACCACGGATACAAGGCAGAACAGCGGAGTGGCCGATGCATCGGCTGATCTCGGCCGTATTGCTGCGGATATGCTGCGGAATTCGCCAGTCTTGTCGATCAATCCGCTAATGGCACATCCGGCTGCTGCATTTGCTGCGGCGACCGCAATCGGGTTCGGCTTCTCGTCGCAAATGGCCGGTGCATTCTTCGGCGCGCTGCAAAGCGCGGTCGAGGCGACCAACAAGTTCGCTGGTTCGCTGGACGAGAAGAACAATGTCGCTGTGGAAGAAAAGCCGGCGGCAAAGAGCGAAGTGGCAGGGGAGGCGACGCCGGTGAAGGCATCGCCTGCTGCCAAACCGGTGACAGTAAAGCCGGCGAGGGTGCAGAAGGCCGAGCCGAAACCCGTTGCTGTGAAGGTGGAGCCGGCAAAGGCGCCCACGAAGGCCCCAGTCAAGGCCAAGGTTGTTGCCGTAAAGCCGGTTGCGGCAAAGCCGACCACGGCGCCTGCACGCAGCAGCAAAGTCGCCGTGAAGACGGATGACCTGAAGCGGATTTCGGGCATCGGTCCGAAGCTGGAGCAGGTTTTGAACGGGCGCGGTATTCTGCGCTTTGCCGATATCGCCGCCTGGAACGAGGCGGATGTCGAGCGGATCGATGCGGAACTCGGTTTCGATGGCCGTATCCGACGCGACGATTGGGTTGGCCAGGCGATGGCGCTACAGCCGAAAGGCCGGAGTTGAGAGTTTCTTCGGCTGCGTCCCGAGCGGCCGAGGGTGTGAATGAGGCGGTGAGCATCTTGCGGGCGCGGCCTGTGATGTCTCAGCCAAGATGCTGATCTTGTGGGGCAAGGTTCGGCAAAGGTGATTGTGAGCAAGACCGGTGCCACGCGGCTCAAATGCCGCGCCGGTGGCGAGACGGTGTTGCGATCATGAAATTGTCTGCGGCCATATACGGCGGCAGACGTGACATAGGACTGAGTGGACGATGGCAAAACTGAAGATTGACGGTAAAGAGATCGAAGTTCCGGATCACTACACGCTTATCCAGGCGTGCGAGGAAGCCGGCGCCGAAGTCCCGCGCTTCTGCTTCCATGAACGACTGTCGGTGGCCGGCAATTGCCGCATGTGCCTCGTCGAGGTAAAGGGCGGCCCGCCGAAGCCGCAGGCTTCTTGCGCCATGGGCGTGCGCGATATCCGCGGCGGCCCGAATGGCGAGCTTCCGGAAGTCTTCACCAACACGCCGATGGTCAAGAAGGCCCGAGAAGGCGTGATGGAATTCCTGCTGATCAACCACCCGCTGGATTGCCCGATCTGCGACCAGGGCGGCGAATGCGACCTGCAGGACCAGGCCATGGCCTTCGGCATCGACTCGTCGCGCTATCAGGAAGACAAGCGCGCCGTTGAAGACAAATATATCGGCCCGCTCGTCAAGACCGTGATGAACCGCTGCATCCACTGCACGCGCTGCGTCCGCTTCACGACGGAAGTCGCCGGCATTTCCGAACTCGGCCTGATCGGCCGCGGCGAAGACGCCGAGATCACCACCTATCTCGAGCAGGCAATGACCTCCGAGCTGCAGGGCAATGTCGTCGACCTCTGCCCGGTCGGCGCGCTGACCTCGAAGCCTTTCGCCTTCACGGCCCGTCCGTGGGAACTGAACAAGACCGAATCGATCGACGTCATGGACGCGCTCGGCTCGGCCATCCGCGTCGACACCCGCGGCCGCGAAGTCATGCGCGTTCTGCCGCGCGTCAACGAGCAGATCAACGAAGAGTGGATCTCCGACAAGACCCGCTTCATTTGGGACGGCCTGAAGACGCAGCGCCTGGACAAGCCCTATGTCCGCAAGGACGGCCGCCTGCAGGCTGCGACCTGGAGCGATGCTTTCGCCGCCATCAAGTCCGCGGTTGCCGCCACCAGCGGCGACAAGATCGGCGCGATCGCCGGCGATCTTGCTTCCGTCGAGGAAATGTACGCGCTCTCGGAGCTGCTGAAGTCGCTGGGATCGGAAAATCTCGACTGTCGCCAGGACGGGACGGCGCTTGATCCGTCGCTTGGCCGCGCAAGCTACATCTTCAATCCGACCATCGAAGGCATCGAAGCTGCCGACGCGCTGCTGATCATCGGCGCCACGCCGCGCTTCGAAGCGGCCGTGTTGAACTCGCGCATCCGCAAGCGCTGGCGCAAGGGCAAGTTCCCGATCGGCGTGATCGGCGAACATGCCGACCTGCGCTACTCCTATGACTATCTCGGCGCTGGTCCGGATACGCTGGCTGATGTCGTCAGCGGTTCGCATGGCTTCGCCGACGTTCTGAAGAATGCACAGAAGCCGATGATCATCATTGGCCAGGGTGCTCTCATTCGCGAAGACGGCGCCGAAGTGCTGGCGAATGCCGCCAAGCTCGCTGCCGCTGTCGGCGTCGTGACGGATGGCTGGAACGGCTTTGCTGTACTGCATACGGCAGCGTCCCGCGTTGGCGGCCTCGATCTCGGCTTCGTACCGGGGGCAAAGGGCGTCAACGCTGCGGCGATGCTGTCCTCGATGGACGTCCTCTTCCTGCTTGGCGCTGACGAGCTCGACTTCACCCGCAAGGGCGCGAAGTTCACCGTCTACATCGGCTCGCATGGCGACAACGGCGCACACAATGCCGACGTCATTCTGCCGGCCGCCACCTACACCGAAAAGTCGGGTACCTGGGTCAACACCGAAGGCCGCGTTCAGATGGGCAACCGCGCCGGTTTCGCACCGGGCGATGCTCGCGAAGACTGGGCCATCATCCGCGCCCTTTCCGATGTACTCGGCAAGAAGCTTCCCTTTGATTCGCTGAGAGAATTGCGTGCCAAGCTCTATGCTGCGTTCCCGCATTTCGCAGGCATCGACGAGATCGCCGAAGGCGATAGCGCCCAAATTGCCGCACTCGCGAAAAAAGCTGGCGCGATGGGTAAATCCGGGTTTGCTTCGCCGATCAAAGACTTCTATTTGACGAACCCGATAGCGCGTGCCTCGGCTGTTATGGCCGAGTGCTCGGCATTGGCCCGCAACAATTTCCAGGCTGCGGCAGAGTAAGGGCAGAGGACTATGGATTCATTCGTTTCGACCTATCTTTGGCCGGCGCTGATTATCATCGGTCAGTCCGTGTTGCTCCTGGTCTGCCTACTGATCTTCATCGCCTATATCCTTCTTGCCGACCGCAAGATCTGGGCGGCGGTTCAGTTGCGCCGCGGCCCGAACGTCGTCGGTCCTTTCGGCCTGTTCCAGTCCTTCGCCGACCTTTTGAAGTTCATGGTCAAGGAGCCGATCATCCCGGCCGGCGCCAACAAGACCGTCTTCCTGCTGGCACCGCTCGTCTCCGTGGTCCTGGCGCTCTCCACCTGGGCCGTCGTGCCGGTGGCGCATGGCTGGGTTATCGCCGACATCAATGTCGGCATTCTCTACATTCTGGCGATTTCGTCGCTCGAAGTGTACGGCATCATCATGGGCGGCTGGGCTTCGAACTCGAAGTATCCGTTCCTCGGCGCGCTGCGCTCCGCCGCGCAGATGGTGTCCTATGAAGTCTCGATCGGCTTCGTCATCGTTACCGTGTTGCTCTGCGTCGGCTCGCTGAACCTGACCGATATCGTCATGTCGCAGCAGACCGGCCTCGGTACCAAGCTCGGCCTGCCGGCTTCGTTCCTCGACTGGCATTGGCTGTCGCTGTTCCCGATGTTCATCGTGTTCTTCATTTCGGCGCTCGCCGAAACGAACCGTCCGCCCTTCGACCTTCCGGAAGCGGAATCGGAGCTGGTTGCCGGCTTCATGGTTGAATATGGCTCTTCGCCCTACATGATGTTCATGCTCGGCGAATATGCTGCCGTCGTTCTGATGTGCTCGCTGACTACGATCCTTTTCCTCGGTGGCTGGCTGCCGCCGGTGGATATCTGGATCCTCAACTGGGTCCCGGGCATCATCTGGTTCCTGCTGAAGTCGTGCCTCGTCTTCTTCATGTTCGCGATGGTCAAGGCATTCGTGCCGCGCTACCGCTACGACCAGCTCATGCGCCTCGGCTGGAAGGTGTTCCTGCCTCTGTCGCTTGCCATGGTCATTATCGTTGCATTCGTGCTGAAGCTGACGGGATGGGCATGATGATGTCGTTCCTCGCTTCAAGCAGATTTGGAGGTTGAAGATGGCCGGAATTTCCAACGCCGTCAGCTCGCTGTTCCTCAAGGAATTCGTCGGCGCATTCTTTTTGTCGATGCGTTATTTCTTCAAGCAGAAGGCGACGATCAATTATCCCTTCGAAAAGGGGCCGGTCAGCCCGCGCTTCCGTGGCGAACATGCGCTGCGCCGTTATCCGAACGGCGAAGAGCGTTGCATCGCCTGCAAGCTCTGCGAAGCCATCTGTCCTGCTCAGGCCATCACCATCGAAGCCGGGCCGCGCCGCAACGACGGCACCCGCCGCACGGTGCGCTATGACATCGATATGGTGAAGTGCATCTATTGCGGCTTCTGCCAGGAGGCTTGCCCGGTCGACGCCATCGTCGAAGGGCCGAACTTCGAATTCGCCACCGAAACCCGCGAAGAGCTTTATTTCGATAAGGCGCGGCTTCTGGAAAATGGCGACCGCTGGGAACGCGAAATCGCGCGCAACATCGCGATCGACTCGCCGTACCGCTGAGCGGAATTTTGAATATGCCGTGACGGGCGGCTGAGATTGTCGCCGTCGCGGTGGAATAGAGACCGGGGCTTTGGCGGACGCATGTCCAGCCAAGTCCCATCGGGCAGGGACACTCCCGGCTGCCCGGGGGAAGACGAAAAAGGCACCAACATGGGTCTGCAGGCTCTTTTTTTCTATATCTTCGCCTTTGTCGCGGTGGCGTCGGCGTTCATGGTTATCTCGGCGCGGAATCCGGTCCATTCGGTCCTGTTCCTCATCCTGGTATTCTTTAATGCCGCCGGCCTCTTCCTCCTGATGGGGGCGGAATTCCTGGCAATGATCCTGCTGGTCGTCTATGTCGGCGCCGTCGCGGTTCTCTTCCTCTTCGTCGTCATGATGCTCGACATCGACTTCTCCGAGCTCAGGGCCGGCATTCTGGAATATGCGCCGATCGGCGCGCTGATCGGCATCATTCTCGCCGCCGAGCTGATCGTCGTCATCGGCGGCAGCGTGATTTCGCCTGTTGTCGCCAAGTCGGTTGCCATGCCGATCCCGGCAGTGACGACCCGCACGAACACCGCCGCACTCGGCGACGTGCTCTATACCAACTACGTTTATTTCTTCGAGATCGCCGGTCTTGTGCTGCTGGTCGCGATGATCGGCGCGATCGTGCTGACGCTGCGGCATCGCACCCACGTCAGACGCCAGAGCATTCCGCAACAGGTCGCCCGCACGCCCGCGACCGCCGTCGAGGTGGTCAAGGTCAAGCCGGGGCAGGGCGTCTAAGGCGCGGCACGAGGGTCAAAGGAACAAGAATATGGTCATCGGACTTTCCCACTACCTGACGGTCAGCGCCATCCTTTTCGTACTCGGCGTTTTCGGCATCTTCCTGAACCGTAAGAACGTCATCATCATCCTGATGTCGATCGAGCTCATCCTGCTTGCGGTCAACATCAACATGGTCGCCTTCTCGTCGTTCCTCAACGATATCGTCGGCCAGGTCTTCGCTTTGTTCATTCTGACCGTCGCTGCTGCCGAAGCGGCCATCGGTCTTGCAATTCTCGTCGTCTTCTACCGTAACCGCGGTTCCATCGCGGTCGAAGACGTCAACGTGATGAAGGGCTGATACAGCTATGTTTTTATATAAGGCTATCGTCTTTCTTCCCCTGATCGGCGCGATCATTGCCGGCCTCTTCGGCCGTGGGATCGGCGCCAAGGCCTCGGAATACGTCACCACCGGCTTGATGATCATCGCCGCGGTTTTGTCCTGGATCGTCTTCTTCACGGTCGCGCTTGGTCACACCGACGAACCGATCAAGGTGGAAGTGCTGCGCTGGATCCAGTCCGGCGGCATCGACGTCTCCTGGATGTTGCGCATCGATACGCTGACCTCGGTGATGCTGATCGTCGTGAACACGGTTTCGACCCTCGTTCACGTCTACTCGATCGGATACATGCATCACGATCCGCATCGTCCGCGCTTCTTCGCCTATCTCTCGCTCTTCACCTTCGCCATGCTGATGCTGGTGACGTCAGACAACCTTGCCCAGATGTTCTTTGGCTGGGAAGGCGTCGGTCTGGCTTCCTATCTGCTCATCGGTTTCTGGTTCAAGAAGCCTTCGGCGTCCGCGGCTGCGATCAAGGCCTTCATCGTCAACCGCGTCGGCGACTTCGGTTTCGTGCTCGGCATCGCCGGTGTCTTCGTTCTCTTCGGCTCGATCAACTTCGATGTCATCTTCGGCAACGCCCAGAGCTTTGCCGCAGGGCAGGGTGGTCAGCCGGGCGATATCGTGCTCAACCTCTTCGGCATGCATCTTGATCGTGCGCATGCACTGACCGGCGTCTGCCTGCTGCTCTTCATGGGCGCCATGGGTAAGTCGGCACAATTCCTGCTGCACACTTGGCTGCCGGACGCAATGGAAGGCCCGACCCCGGTGTCGGCGCTCATCCATGCCGCGACCATGGTCACCGCCGGTGTCTTCCTCGTCGCCCGCATGTCGCCGATCTTCGAACTTTCGCCTGACGCCCTGACCTTCGTTACCGTCATAGGTGCGATCACCGCCTTCTTCGCTGCGACGGTCGGTCTGGTGCAGAACGATATCAAGCGCGTCATCGCCTATTCGACCTGTTCGCAGCTCGGCTATATGTTCGTCGCCCTTGGCGTCGGCGCTTACGGCGCGGCTATCTTCCATCTGTTCACGCACGCCTTCTTCAAGGCTCTGCTCTTCCTCTGCGCCGGCTCGGTCATCCACGCCGTCGATGGCGAGCAAGACATGCGTTACATGGGTGGCCTGCGCCCGCATATCCAGAAGACCTTCTGGATGATGATTATCGGCACGGTGGCGATCACCGGTGTTGGCATTCCCTTCACCCATTTCGGTTTTGCCGGCTTTATCTCGAAGGACGCGATCATCGAGGCTGCCTATGCTTCGCACAGCTCGGTCGCTGGCTTCGCCTTCACGCTCTTGGTCATCGCCGCGCTGTTCACCAGCTTCTACTCCTGGCGCCTGATCTTCATGACCTTCTTCGGCAAGCCCCGCGCTTCGCACGAGGTCATGCATCACGTGCATGAATCGCCGAACGTTATGCTGATCCCGCTCTATCTGCTGGCGCTTGGCGCTGTCCTCGCCGGTATGGTCTACAGAAGCGATTTCGTCGGCGAGGCTTATGGCGAGTTCTGGAAGACCGCGCTGTTCACATTGCCCACGAACCACATCTTCGAAGAGATGGAACATGTTCCGGCTTGGGTGAGCATCAGCCCGTTCATCGCCATGCTGCTCGGCTTCGTGCTGGCCTGGTACATGTACATCAAGTCGCCGGAGACCCCGAAGGTCCTCGCACGGCAGCATCGCGTTCTCTATGAGTTCCTCTTGAACAAGTGGTACTTCGACGAGCTCTATGACTTCCTCTTCGTCCGTACCGCCAAGGCGCTTGGTCGCTTCCTCTGGCAGAAGGGCGATATCGGGGTCATCGATACCCTCGGCCCGAACGGTGTTGCTGCCCGCGTCGTCGATGTCACCAACCGCGTCGTCCGCCTGCAGACCGGTTACCTCTATCACTATGCCTTCGCGATGCTGCTCGGTATTGCGGCCCTCGTTACCTGGATGATGCTCGGGAGTTCCCTCTGATGACCGATTGGCCTATTCTTTCAACGGTCACCTTCCTGCCGCTGGTGGGCGTCCTTCTCCTGCTGTTCATGCGGGATGACGGACCCAACGGCCGCCGCAACATCCTGAACGTATCGCTGCTGACCACGGTCTTCACCTTCGTCGTGTCGCTGTATGTCTGGATTGGCTTCGACAACGCCAATCCGGGCTTCCAGATGATCGAGAAGCATGGCTGGCTGAGCTCCGGCATCAGCTATCACATGGGCGTCGACGGCATTTCCATGCTGTTCGTCATCCTGACGACCTTCCTGATGCCCTTCTGCGTGCTGGCGAGCTGGCTCTCGGTCGAGAAACGCCTGAAGGACTACATGATCGCCTTCCTCGTCCTCGAGACGATGATGGTCGGCGTGTTCACGTCGCTGGATATCGTGCTGTTCTACGTCTTCTTCGAAGCCGGCCTGATCCCGATGTTCCTGATCATCGGCGTCTGGGGCGGCAAGGATCGCGTCTACGCTAGCTACAAGTTCTTCCTCTATACGCTGCTCGGCTCGGTGCTGATGCTGCTCGCCATCATGGCGATGTACTGGCAGGCCGGCACGACGGACATCCCGACGCTGCTCGCCTACAAGTTCCCGCCGCAGATGCAGACATGGCTATGGCTGGCTTTCTTCGCTTCCTTCGCGGTGAAAATGCCGATGTGGCCGGTTCACACCTGGTTGCCCGACGCACACGTTCAGGCGCCGACGGCGGGCTCGGTCATCCTGGCTGGTATTCTTCTGAAGCTCGGCGGCTACGGTCTCATCCGCTTCTCGATCGGCATGTTCCCGAATGCGTCGGAATATTTCGCGCCGCTCGTCTACGCTCTGTCCGTCATCGCCATCATCTACACCTCGCTCGTGGCGATGATGCAGGAAGACATCAAGAAGCTGATCGCCTACTCTTCGGTCGCGCACATGGGCTATGTCACCATGGGCATTTTCGCGGCCAACCAGCAGGGTGTTCAGGGTGCGATCTTCCAGATGCTGTCGCACGGCATTGTCTCCGGCGCGCTCTTCCTTTGCGTCGGCGTGGTCTACGACCGCACCCATACCCGCGAGATCGCGGCGTATGGCGGCCTGGTCAACAACATGCCGAAATATGCCGTCGCGATGATGGTCTTCACCATGGCCAATGTCGGTCTGCCCGGCACCTCCGGCTTCATCGGTGAATTCCTGACCCTGATCGGCGTCTTCCGTGCCAACACCTGGGTTGCACTCTTCGCTGCCACCGGCGTCATTCTTTCAGCCGCTTACGCGCTCTGGCTCTACCGCCGCGTCATTTTCGGCGCGCTGGAAAAGGAAAACCTGAAGAAGCTGCTGGATCTGTCGCCTCGCGAACAGCTCATCCTTTATCCGCTGATCGCGCTGACCATCTTCTTCGGCGTCTATCCGGCTCCGATCTTCGATGCGACGGCCGCTTCGGTTGATCTGCTCGTGAACAACTACACCGCAGCCCTGCACGCCGCGCAGAATGTTGCGCTGTCGATGAATTGATGACGGGACTTATTCGACATGACTGCTGACACAATTCTTGCAAGCCTGCATCTTTCCATCCCGGAGCTCATCCTCGCGGTCGGTGCGCTTGTGCTGCTCATGATTGGCGTCTTCTCGGGCGAACGGTCGGGACCGACGGTAACCGGTCTTGCCATTGCGGTTCTTGCGGTGGCCGGTCTCTGGATCATCTTCGTGCCCGGCGAAGGCCTGGCTTACGGCGGCGCCTACCTCGCCGACGGCTTCTCGCGCTTCATGAAGATCGTCGCCCTAGTGGGCTCGATCGTCGCCATGTTCATGAGCATGGGGCATGCGCGCGAGCAGCAGCTCGATCGTTTCGAATTCCCCGTGCTGCTGCTGCTGGCGACCCTCGGCATCCTGCTGATGATCTCGGCACATGACCTGATCTCGCTCTATCTGTCGCTGGAGCTGCAGTCCCTGGCGCTCTACGTCGTTGCTGCCATCAACCGCGACAGCGTCAAGTCGACGGAAGCCGGTCTGAAGTATTTCGTTCTCGGCGCGCTGTCCTCGGGCATGCTGCTTTACGGCATGTCGCTGGTCTATGGCTTCACCGGTCACACGACCTTCGATGCCATCGCCACCGCGCTCAGCGCTGAGACCCGTTMGCTCGGCCTCGTCTTCGGTCTGGTCTTCGTGCTCGCCGGCCTGGCCTTCAAGATTTCCGCCGTGCCGTTCCACATGTGGACGCCGGACGTCTATGAAGGTGCGCCGACCCCGGTCACCGCCTTCTTTGCCGCTGCCCCGAAGGTTGCGGCCATGGCGATCCTGACCCGTATCGTGGTCACCGCTTTTCATCCGGTGCTTGCCGACTGGCAGCAGATCATCGTCTTCATCTCGATCGCCTCGATGCTGCTCGGCTCCTTCGCCGCAATCGGTCAGCGCAACTTCAAGCGACTGATGGCTTATTCCTCCATCGGTCACATGGGCTATGCGCTGGTCGGCCTTGCTGCCGGCAACAAGACCGGCGTCTCCGGTGTCATGCTTTACATGGTCATCTACATGGTCATGACGCTCGGCTCCTTCGCCATCATCATGGCGATGCGCCGCAAGGATGGTCGCCAGGTTGAGAACGTCGACGACCTCGCCGGCCTTTCCACGACGAATCCGTTCATGGCGGTCGTGTTGACGGCGCTGATGTTCTCGCTTGCCGGCATCCCGCCGCTCGCCGGCTTCTTCGGAAAGTACTTTGTCTTCGTCGCAGCCATCCAGGCCCATCTCTATGCGCTCGCCATCATCGGCGTTCTCGCATCGGTCGTCGGCGCCTACTATTATCTGCGCGTCATCAAGGTGATGTGGTTCGATGAAGCCAAGGACGAGTTTACCCGCACTGCCGGTTCGCTGCGTCTGGTCTTCGGCCTTTCGGGTCTCTTCGTCGTCACCTACGTCTTCTTCGGCGGTGCTATCGGCGGTGCGGCCGATCTCGCTGCCGCGACGCTGTTTTGATGGCGTCTGACATGAACAGCCGGAAGTCGCTCGCCGACTTCCGGCACGATGCCCTTTCAGTGACCGCGTCCACCAACAGCGAATGCCTGGAGCGGGCGCGGGCAGGCGATGCCGGCAATCTCTGGGTGACAGCGGACCGCCAGACAGGCGGCCGCGGACGCCGCGGGCGCCCTTGGGTGTCCGAACGCGGCAATCTCTATGCTTCCCTTCTTCTGATCGATCCGGCCCCCATGGACCGCCTCGGCTCCCTGCCGCTGGCTGTCGCAATTGGCGTGCATCAGGCGGTGCGTGGCGTGCTGCCTCTGGCCGCGGAGCCCGTCGAGGTCAAATGGCCGAACGATATCCTGATCGGCCGCAAGAAGACCTGCGGCATTCTGATCGAGGGAGAGGCCCTTGCGGATGGACGGTATGCGCTGGTGATCGGCATCGGGATCAATATTGCCGTCAAACCGGAAAACCCGCTCTATCCGGTCACCTACCTGCATGAGCATGGCTCGACCGTATCGCCGGAGGAACTGTTTGCGCATCTCTACGCGTCCATGGCCGAGGCATTGGCCGTTTGGAACAGCGGCAAAGGCGTTCGCGAGGTGACCGCACGCTGGCGTGAGGTCGCTTGTGGCATCGGCGAAAAGATCACCGTGAATCTGCCGGACCGTTCGATTTCCGGCCATTTCGCCGGAATCGATGATAATGGCTTATTGATGCTCGATATCGGCGGCAAGATTTTGCCGATCGCCGCKGGCGACGTTTTTTTCAGATCGTAGGTAAAAGATAGATATGGCAAACCAAGACKAACTGGTGTTTTTGCCACTCGGCGGCGTCGGCGAGATCGGCATGAATCTCGCGCTTTACGGCTATGGCGCGCCTGAGCATCGCCAGTGGATCATGGTCGATTGCGGCGTCACCTTTCCCGGTCCGGACCTTCCGGGCGTCGATCTTGTGCTCCCCGATATTCGTTTCCTCGCCAAGGAACGCAAGAACCTCAAGGGCATCTTCATCACGCATGCGCATGAGGATCACTATGGCGCGCTGAACGATCTCTGGCCGGGCCTGAACGTTCCGGTCTACGCGTCCGCCTTCACTGCCGGCCTGCTGGAAGCCAAGCGCGACTACGAAAAGTCGATGGGCGAGATCCCGATCACGCCGTTCAAGGCTGGCGATCGCATCAATGTCGGCCCCTTCAGCATCGAGGGTGTCGGCGTCAATCACTCCATTCCCGAACCGATGTCGCTGATGATCCGCACGCCGGTCGGCAATGTCATCCACACCGGCGACTGGAAGATCGATCACGAGCCGTCGCTCGGGCCACTGACCGACGAGGCGCGTTTCCGCCAGCTCGGTGATGAAGGCGTGCTGGCGCTGATGTGCGATTCCACCAATGCGCTGCGAGACGGCGTATCTCCCTCGGAAAAGGATGTTTCCGAAAGCCTGCGCAAGATCATCGAGGACGCAGAGGGTCGAGTAGCGATCACGACTTTCTCCTCGAATGTCGGCCGTATTCGCACCATCGCCGAGGCTGCCGAGGCTGCGGGCCGCGAGATTTTGCTGCTCGGCAGTTCGCTGAAGCGTGTCGTCGATGTCGCGCGCGACATCGGCATCATGGAAGGCATCAAGCCGTTCATCGCTGAAGATGAATATGGCTATATCCCGCGCGACAAGGTCGTCGTCATCCTGACCGGCAGCCAGGGCGAGCCGCGCGCGGCGCTTGCCAAGCTTTCGCGTGACGAGATGCGCAACGTCGCGCTCGCCGCCGGCGATATCGTCGTTTTCTCATCGCGCGCTATTCCCGGCAATGAGAAGGCCATCCAGGATATCAAGAACGGCCTCACCGAGCAGGGCGTGCATGTCGTGACGGATGCCGAAGCACTGGTACATGTCTCCGGCCATCCGCGCCGCAACGAGCTGCAGCGGATGTATGAATGGACGCGGCCGAAGGTCGTTGTGCCGGTGCATGGCGAAGCGACGCATCTGACCGCACATAAAGAACTGGCCGAACAGTCCGGCATTTCCATTGTGCCGCGGGTTCGCAATGGCGACATATTGCGACTGGCTCCGGGTCCTGTAGAGGTGATCGGCGAGGCGCCGCATGGCCGTATCTTCAAGGATGGCACGCTGATCGGCGATTTCGACGAGATGGGCATTGGCGAGCGCAAGAAGCTTTCCTATGTCGGCCATGTCGCTGTGAATGTCGTGCTCGATGCCCGTTATGATATCGTCGGCGATCCCGATCTCGTTGCTATCGGCCTTCCGGCCTATGACGATGAGGGCGAGGACATGGAAGACACGCTCTTCGATGCCATCGTCAGTGCCATCGAAAGCATCCCGCGCGCCCGCCGCAAGGATATCGACATGGTGCAGGAAGCCGCGCGTCGGGCTGTGCGCGCTGCGGCCAACCATGGCTGGGGCAAGAAGCCGGTCGTGACCGTGTTCATTACCCGCGTAACTGGGCAATAGCGTTACTATCTGGTCGGGGAGGAGGGACGCCATGCTCGGGCGCATCAACCATATCGCGATTGCCGTTCCGGATATTGCCGCCGCTTCCGCCACCTATCGTGACACGCTTGGCGCCAAAGTATCGGCGCCGCAGCTCTTGCCGGAACATGGCGTCACCGTCGTCTTCATCGAATTGCCGAACACCAAGGTCGAGCTACTGGAACCGCTTGGCGACGCCTCGCCCATCTCGGCATTTCTCGCGAAGAATCCCGACGGGGGCATGCACCATATTTGCTATGAGGTGGATGATCTTATGGCTGCGCGTGACCGCCTTATCGAGGCCGGCGCTCGCGTGCTCGGCAATGGCGAACCGAAGATCGGCGCCCACGGCAAGCCGGTGCTTTTCCTGCACCCGAAGGACTTCTTCGGAACCCTCATTGAACTTGAGCAGAGCGCTGATGTCAGCACAGCAGTGTGACATTAGAGCGCTGAGCAGCACTTTGAAACGCGGAGGCTTTGGCTCTATAAGCGGGTTAGGGCGAGGAGCGCGCAGGCCGGTTTGAGGCCTGTCTTGAGGAAGCATAATGGTCCAGCAGATTTTTTCGACATGCGCTGTCTATTTCGTTGTCTGGTGGATCACGCTCTTCGCCATCCTGCCTTTCGGCATGCGCACCCAGGCTGAAGACAATCAGGTGGTCCTCGGCACCGTCGAAAGCGCGCCGACGAAATTCCGCGGTTTGAGGGTGGTGCTGATCACGACATTGGTATCCGGCGTGATCTACGCTGCGTGGTACATCAGTTCGCACTATTTGGGTTTCGGCTTCGACTCGATCCCGCCGATCATTCCGCGCTACGATGGCTGACGTTTATTTCCAAAAACTCTTTTCAACCTGTAGATGAAAATCATGCGCTATTGAATAGCGTGCAATCCGTCATACCGTTGTCATCTATTTGAGGCAAAGAGGCGGCGCGACGGTGGTGATTCCGTTACGTCAGCTTGGCTGCGGTAGAAGAAGGATTCAAAGCCTTCCCGCTTAAAAAGCTGATGGTTAAATGAGGTAGAAAAGCAAAAAAAAACAAGGCTGTAAGCCTTGTTTTTAAGTATCGCGTGATCCTTATCCGTTGCCGGGGCTGCGAACGAGCGCGCCTAAGATCTGATCCTCCCAAGACTTGACCGCGAAACGACAAGAATTAACCTTCTTGCCTCTTTTGTGAGCTAAAATTAGCTCAAAGATTGAGCTTTGTCATCTGTTTTTTTGCATTTTTGCTACAGTCGCGTAGAATTTTTCTGTTGACAGATTTCCCCGTCAAATACTTATAAACGTGCATTTTTTCGAATTTATAGAAACATATGAGGTTCGCCCGCGTTTGTGGGTGTTCGCCCGGTTTACTCGCGTTAAATGCGGGTTTCTTTCCTGCGCCGAAGCAGTTATGAACGCCTCCAGAAGTTAATTTCTAACGATTCCGCCGGTGCGGAACGTCAAACCATCTGGAATAAGCCCATGCGTCTGTCTCGTTACTTCATGCCCATTCTGAAGGAAAATCCCAAAGAGGCTGAAATTGTTTCTCATCGGCTGATGCTGCGTGCCGGCATGATCCGCCAGCAGTCGCAAGGCATCTATTCCTGGCTGCCGTTGGGCAAGCGTATCCTCAACAAGGTCAACAATATCATCCGCGAGGAACAGAACCGCGCCGGCGCCATCGAGCTCTTGATGCCGACGCTGCAGTCGGCCGAGCTCTGGCAGGAAAGCGGCCGGTATGACGCTTATGGCAAAGAGATGCTCCGCATCCAGGACCGTCAGGAGCGCCCAATGCTCTACGGCCCGACCAATGAGGAGATGGTCACCGACATCTTCCGTTCTTACGTCAAGTCCTACAAGGACCTGCCGTTGAACCTCTATCATATCCAGTTGAAGTTCCGCGACGAGATCCGTCCGCGCTTCGGCACCATGCGCTCGCGCGAATTCATGATGAAGGATGCCTATTCCTTCGATCTGACGCTCGAGGGTGCCGTACACTCCTATAATAAGATGTTCGCCGCCTATCTACGCACTTTCAATCGGCTGGGCCTTAGAGCCATTCCGATGCGCGCCGACACCGGCCCGATCGGCGGCAATCTCAGTCATGAATTCATCATTCTCGCCGACACCGGCGAATCCGAGGTCTTCTGCCACAAGGATTTCGTCAATTTCGACATCCCCGCGGAAGACACGAATTTTGACGATGTCGCGGGCATGAAAGCCGTCTTCGACAAATGGACGTCGGTTTATGCGGCGACCTCGGAGATGCACGACGAGGCGGCCTTCAACGCCATTCCGGACGGCGAGCGTCTGTCGGCCCGCGGTATCGAAGTCGGCCATATCTTCTATTTCGGCACCAAATATTCAGAGCCGATGGGCGCGAAAGTGCAGGGTCCCGACGGCAAGGAACATGCCGTCCACATGGGTTCTTACGGTATTGGCCCGACACGCCTTGTTCCCGCCATCATCGAAGCATCGCATGATGAAAACGGAATCATCTGGCCGGCCTCGGTCGCGCCCTTTGATGCCGTCGTGATCAACATGAAGGCTGGCGATCAGGCCTGCGATGCAGCTTGCGAGACGATCTATGCTGCGCTCTCGAAGGCCGGCAAGGATGTCCTGCTTGACGATACGGACGATCGCGCCGGAACGAAATTCGCCACTGCCGATCTGATCGGCGTGCCCGTGCAGATTATCGCCGGGCCGCGTTCGGTCGCGAACGGCGAAGTGGAAGTCAAGGACCGCAAGACCGGCGCCCGCGAAACGATGACCATCGAAGCGGCGATCAATCGGCTGGCAGGCTGATAAAACGATAGGATGAGAAGCGAATGGCGGCAGACGCGGCAGTGAAGCAGCAGGGTAAGGCTTTCAAGACCGGCCCGTCATCGCGTCCGTTCTCCGGCTTCGAGCGGCTTGTCGCCTGGCGCTATCTGCGCGCCCGGCGCAAGGAGGCGTCGATCTCGGTCATCGCCGGCTTCTCTTTGGTCGGCATCATGCTCGGCGTCGCGGCATTGATCATCGTCATGGCGGTCATGAATGGTTTTCGCGCCGAGCTCTTCAAGCAGATTCTCGGCTTCAACGGCCATGTCGTTGTTCAGCCCGTGGATACGCCGCTGAATGACTATGCCGTGCTGGCGCAGAAACTCGCTGCCGTTCCTGGCGTCACCATGGCCTTGCCGTTGGTTGAAGGCGAAACACTTGCCTCCGGTCGCGGCGGTTCCGGCACCGGTGCGCTCGTCCGCGGCATCCGGCCCGAAGACTTCACCAAGCTCAAGACGGTTTCGGACCATATCGTCGATGGCAACATGGTGGGCTTCACCGCCGGCCAGGGCGTCATGGTCGGTTCGCGCCTGGCACGGCAACTGGGTCTGACGGTCGGCGATCAGATTACACTGACTGCGCCGGATGGCGACGTGACGCCCTTCGGGGTTAATCCGCGTGTCAAGGCCTATACGATCTCCGGCATCTTCGAAGTCGGCATGTCGGAATATGACGCCTCCGTGGTCTTCATGCCGCTGGAGGAGGCGCAGCTCTATTTCAATGTCGAAGGGATCGTCGAGAAGATCGAGCTTTTCGTCAGCAACCCGGATGATGTCGACGAACTCAGGCCGCAGATCGAAGCGGCCGCGGGACGGCAGGTCTTTCTGACCGACTGGCGGCAGGTGAACGAGACCTTCTTCTCGGCATTGCAGGTCGAACGCAATACCATGTTCATGATCCTGACGCTGATCGTTATCGTCGCTGCGCTTAACATCATTTCCGGCCTGATCATGCTGGTGAAGGACAAGGGAAGCGATATCGCCATTTTGCGCACCATGGGCGCGACGTCGGGGGCGATCATGCGCATCTTCTTCATGACAGGGGCGGCGATCGGCGTAGTTGGCACTGTCGCCGGCGTTGCGCTTGGCGTTATTGTCTGCCTCAACATTGAATCGATCCGTCAGTTCTTCTCCTGGATTTCCGGCACGGTGATCTTCAATCCCGAGGTCTACTTCCTCAGCAAGTTGCCGGCGCAAATGAATCTCGGCGAGACCATCTCCGTGATCGTGATGGCGCTGACGCTGTCCTTCCTTGCCACGATCTTTCCGGCCTGGCGTGCCTCGCGGCTCGATCCGGTGCAGGCGCTACGGTACGAATAAGGAATTCCACATTTGATCAAACGCAACGTCGTTCTCCAGCTTACGGGCGTGGAGCGTCATTACGGGCAGGGCGAAACGCGGCTGTCGATCCTGAAGGGTGCCGATTTCGCCTTGACCAGCGGCGAGATCGTTGCGCTGGTTGCGCCGTCGGGAACGGGCAAGTCGACGCTTCTGCATGTCGCCGGCCTGCTCGAGCATCCTGATGGTGGCGAGGTGACGATCAACGGCCAGGCCTGCGAGGGTCTGTCCGATGAAAAGCGCACCGCCGTCCGTCGCAGCGAGATCGGCTTCGTCTATCAGTTCCACCATCTGCTGCCTGAGTTTTCCGCGCTGGAAAACATCATGATGCCGCAGTTGATTTCCGGCCTCTCCAAGAAAGAGGCGAGCGCTCGCGCTGCCCAGCTTCTCGACTATATGCGCATCGGTCACCGTGCCGAGCATCGCCCGGCCGAGCTTTCCGGCGGCGAGCAGCAGCGTGTCGCCATTGCCCGCGCCGTCGCCAACGCACCGCTGGTGCTTTTGGCAGACGAGCCGACCGGCAATCTCGATCCCGATACGGCGCATTATGTCTTCGACGCGCTTGAGGCGCTCGTGCGCCAGTCCGGGCTCGCAGCGCTGATCGCCACGCACAATCACGAGCTGGCGGCACGCATGGACCGTCGTGTGACTATCCAAGACGGCAAGGTCGTCGAATTCTGACGGTGTAATTACGGGACGATCAGCCCGCCGCGGTAATCCAGCTCATACGCCTTGCGCCCGTCCACCAGGATGACCTCATGGCCAATGAAATGATCGCAGCCACCGGTGCTGCGATCGACATAATGGCCAAATGAATGCGCGAATTCGTAACCGCCGAGAAAGCGTTTCTCATCCAGGTAGAGCCGCATCAGCGCCGCCTTGATGACCATCCCGGCAGCCGTGGCGTCGATCAGATCACGCTCGACGATCCGCCCGAAATAGTTCATCGCCCAGACCGGTTCGTCGTCGAGCCAGATCAGCTCCTGTCCGGCGAAATCCGTGCCGCCGAAATAACTGTCGAGATAGCGCCAGCGGCCACTGGCATAGCCGATATCATGCGAACCACTGCGGCAGGACGGCAGTCTCTCGCCATCGCCGACATAGGTTTCCGCCTTCGCGGCAACAATAAAATCGTTCAGCTCGGCAAGATCCGGCATGGTCCTCTCCATCCATGATGAGGGATCAAAATGCCACGCTTTTGATAACAAGTAAAGAACAAATAGTGAACAAATGGCGCTGCTATGGGTTTTGCCCACAACCCTTGTGGCCGATATCGTCGTTCCAGTCCTCGATCCTGATAGTCTTGGCTTCGGCCGTGAGCTCCCTGCCGCCCTTCGTCGCCTTGCCCGTCAGGACATTGTAGTCGCAGCTATAGCTCTCCTCGGCCTTGAGATTGTCTCGCAAATCATAGGTGTAGCCGGCAACGACGAAGGCATTGTTGCGGAAGGCGAGGGTGAGCGTCTGATGCCAGCGGTAGCGCCCGTACCCATCGTTCTGGGACATAACTGCGATCGAACCGTTCGGCATAGCCGCGATCGACGGTTCCTGGCCGAAGATACCGCCCGGCTCACCGCGGCCCCATACCTTGTCGGGTGCGGTCGTCACCAGCTTGAGCAGCTCATGTTCTTTGTCGCGGAGATAAATATAGATGCCGATCGTGGTCTCGTCGTCTTGCGGGGCCAACGCCAGCAATGCGAGGTCCGGCTTACCGTCCTTGTTCCAGTCGCCGACCGCTACGTCGATGATGCGGTCCGGCGTGATGGTATTTTCCGCATGAGCCGCTGATGTAACCGAAAGCAGAATGAGAGCGCAGGCAAGTGGTTTCATGGTGATCCCTTCCTTCGCGTTTTGATAGCTTAGGGTTGTGCTTCCGTCCATTGATACCCTTCAAAATACCGAGGATGAAAATTATTGATGCAGCTATTGACTCTCGAACATAAATAGAACAAATAAGAAACATAACGAGTAAGGAGCGCGTAAATGACCGATATCATTCGAGACGTTGCAGCATTCACCTCCATCGTCATGTTTGTCGCCAGCTTTTCCCTCATCGTGATGGCGATGTGAATCTTATCCCCACGGGTGTCGCGATGCGCCCGTGATTCATGAGGTCAACTTCTGGACTTTATCGTCCGCTATGCCGAGAATGCAGCCGATTCATTTGGGCATGCGGAAGGGCATATGATGGCGGATATGGTGAGCAGCGGCGCAACAGGTGCGCCGGTCGGAGATACGCCGGAATTCGTGCACCTTCGCGTCCATTCCGCCTATTCGCTGCTCGAAGGCGCGTTGCCGCTGAAGAAGATTCTCGCGAAGGCGGCCGGCGATAGCCAGCCGGCCATAGCGATCACCGATACGAACAACCTTTTCATCGCGTTGGAATTTTCCCAGAAGGCGATGGATGAGGGCCTGCAGCCGATCATCGGCTGCCAGGTGTCGATCGACATGGAAGATGGTGTCGAGGGCGAAAAGCGCGGGCCGCAACAGGCGCTTGCCAAGCTGCCGTCCATCGTGTTGCTCGCCGCCACCGAGCGTGGCTATGAGCGGCTGGTCGATCTTGTCAGCCGCGCCTATCTCGGCGGCGAAGGCAATCAGGCAGTCCATATTACCGCCTCCTGGCTGAAGGAGATCGGCACGGACGGCATGATCGCGCTTACCGGCTCGCTCGGCGGTCCGGTCGATATGGCGCTGAAGGAAGGCCACGCGCCGCAGGCGCTGTCGCGGCTGCTGACGTTGAAGAGCCTGTTCGGCGACCGCCTTTATGTCGAATTGCAGCGTCACGGCACCTACGATCGCCGCCACGAACAGAAGATGATCGCGCTCGCCTATGAGCATGAATTGCCGCTGGTCGCGACCAACGAGGCCTTCTTCCCGACGCGCGATGATTACGATGCCCATGATGCGCTCATGGCGGTCGCCCACAATGCCATCGTTTCGGACGATACCCGCTTTCGCCTGACGCCGGATCACTATTTGAAGAGCCGTGCCGATATGGCGAAGCTCTTCGCCAATCTGCCGGAAGCGTTGGAGAACACCGTCGAGATCGCACGGCGCTGCTCCTTTGTTCTGAAGACACGCAAGCCTATCCTGCCGCGCTTCACCGGGGCCACCGCCGATCCGGAGGAGGCTGAACGCGCCGAGGCGGCTGAATTGCGTGCCCAGGCGGTCGAAGGTCTCGACCGGCGTCTCGCCTCGCTCGGCATGGCGTCGGGCTATACGGAGAACGACTATCGCGAGCGGCTGGAATTCGAGCTCAGCGTCATCGAGCGCATGAAATTCCCCGGCTACTTCCTGATCGTCGCGGACTTCATCAAATGGGCCAAGCAGCATGACATTCCGGTCGGCCCAGGCCGCGGCTCGGGCGCAGGTTCGCTGGTCGCCTATGCGCTGACGATTACCGACGTCGATCCGCTGCGTTTCTCGCTGCTGTTCGAACGCTTCCTCAATCCGTCGCGCGTGTCGATGCCCGACTTCGATATCGATTTTTGCCAGGATCGCCGCGAAGAGGTGATCCGCTATGTTCAGGCCAAATATGGCCGCGAGCAGGTGGCGCAGATCATCACCTTCGGTTCTCTTCAGGCGCGCGCCGCCCTTCGCGACGTCGGCCGTGTGCTGGAAATGCCCTATGGCCAGGTCGACAAGATCTGCAAGCTGGTGCCGAACAACCCCGCCAATCCGACACCGCTCAGCAAGGCGATCGAGGAGGAGCCGCGTCTGCAGGAGGAGGCCGACAAGGAACCGGTCGTCGCCCGTCTGCTCGATATCGCCCAGAAGATCGAGGGCCTCTATCGCCATGCCTCGACGCACGCCGCTGGCATCGTGATCGGCGACCGGCCGCTGTCGAAGCTGGTGCCGATGTATCGCGACCCGCGCTCCGACATGCCGGTCACCCAGTTCAACATGAAATGGGTGGAGCAGGCCGGCCTGGTGAAGTTCGACTTCCTCGGCCTGAAGACGCTGACGGTTCTGAAGACAGCTGTCGATTTCGTCGCCAAGCGCGGTATCACGCTTGATCTCGCCAGCATTCCCCTCGACGATAAGACGACCTACGACATGCTCTCGCGCGGTGAGACGGTCGGCGTGTTCCAGGTGGAAAGTGCGGGCATGCGCAAGGCGCTGATCGGCATGCGCCCCGACTGCATCGAAGACATCATCGCGCTGGTGGCCCTCTATCGTCCGGGCCCGATGGAAAACATCCCGGTCTACAATGCTCGCAAACATGGCGAAGAAGAGATCGAATCGATCCATCCGACGATCGATTATCTCCTGAAGGAAACGCAGGGCGTTATCGTCTATCAGGAGCAGGTGATGCAGATCGCCCAGGTCCTCTCGGGCTATTCGCTCGGCGAAGCCGATCTTCTGCGCCGTGCCATGGGTAAGAAGATCAAGGCCGAGATGGATCAGCAGCGCGAACGCTTTGTCGACGGCGCCGTCAAGAATGGCGTATCGAAGGGCCAGGCGGACGTCATTTTCGACCTGCTCGCCAAGTTCGCGAACTACGGCTTCAACAAATCGCACGCCGCCGCCTACGCGATCGTCTCCTACCAGACCGCCTATATGAAGGCGCATTATCCGGTGGAGTTCCTTGCGGCCTCGATGACGCTCGATATGGCGAATACCGAAAAGGTCAACGATTTCCGCCAGGATGCCAAGCGTCTCGGCATCGAGGTCATCGCGCCGTCGGTCCAGACTTCGTTCCGCCATTTCGAGACGGGCGAGAACCGCATCTATTATGCGCTGGCCGCCATTAAAGGCGTCGGCGAATCCGCCGTCGACCACATTGTCGGGGTGCGCGGCGACCAGCCTTTTGCCGGCATTGAGGATTTCTGCCTGCGCATCGATCCGAAGCAGATCAATCGCCGTGTGCTGGAAAGCCTGATCTGCGCCGGCGCCTTCGATTGTTTCGACATCGATCGCGCCCAACTGATCGGCGGGCTGGACCGGGTCATGGGCTATGCGCAAGTTGCGCAGGAAAATAAGCGAAGCGGTCAGTCCGACATGTTCGGAAGCGCAGCCTCGGGACCTGAGAAGATCTCATTCCCGCCTTTCACCCCCTGGCTCGCCTCGGAGCGGCTGCTGCGCGAATTCCAGGTGCTGGGCTTCTACCTCACCGCCCATCCGCTCGACACCTACAAGACCGTGCTGAACAAGATGCGCGTGCAGACCTTCGCCGATTTCTCTGCGGCGGTGAAGCAGGGGGCGAGCAATGGCCGCTTGGCCGGCACGGTCATTTCCAAGCAGGAGCGCAAGACGCGCACCGGCAACAAGATGGGCATCTTCGTTTTCTCCGATGCCTCCGGTCAGTTCGAGGCCGTGCTGTTTTCGGAAGTGCTCAATCAATATCGCGACGTGCTGGAAGTCGGCAAATCCTTCGTCATCACCGCGCAGGCTGACGAGCGGCCGGAAGGCATCAGCCTGCGCCTGCAAACGGCGCAGTCGCTGGAGGAAAAGTCGCTGCAGATGCAAAAAGCGCTGCGGGTCTACGTCCGTGATTCCGGCCCGCTGAAAGCGGTCGCCGCGCACCTCAACGCCAAGGGCGACGGCCTGGTCTCCTTCATCGTCATCAAGGAGGAGGGCAAGCGCGAGGTCGAGGTGGCGCTGCCGGAGAAATACCGCATCACACCGGAAATCGCGGCCGCGCTGCGCACCGCGCCGGGCGTGATCGACGTCGAGCTGGTCTAAAGCTCGTCGCGATCTTTCAGATTCGCTCCCACGCTTTAGCTCCTTGTTTTTGCATATCGTTTTCGCAAAACCGCCGCACACTTTTGCGCGACATGCATTAGCCGTTTTTCCCAAGGGCGCCGCGGTTGGTGATGGTGATGAAATCAGTGCCGTCGCCGGTTTCCGGGCCGATGCCGGTGTCGGAAATTGTCAGCGAGGAACCTGCGGTCAGCAGGTCCTGGATCTTGCGCCTGGCGTCATCGGGTATGGTGATGCGGTCGAGCGCACGGTCGGCGGCGTCGAGTGATTCGGCTTGTTCCTCGCTGGTGATGCCGAACCGCTTTTTCGCATCCCTGGAAAGATCGTCCTCCAGCGTCACGCCGAACCAGTCCGCCTTGCCGTTCACTTTGTCGATCGTATGGGCGGTAAAGAAATGCGTGCCGAGGGCTTCCTGCGGCTCGGCGATGATGGCTGGCGCTTCAAATAGCGGTTTGAAATTCTGCCGAACCATGATTTCGCCGTTCGCCGGCTCGCCCTTGCCAGCGAGGATATAGACAGCCTTCATCAGCGCCGGGCTGACGAGGCCACCCGATGTCGTGATGTTATGGGCCTTCTTGAAATCCTCGATCGCCTGCACCGTCGCAGGTCCGAGCATGCCGTCCGGCGTGCCTGTCGCAAAGCCCATGCTGTTCAAGATGCCCTGTAGGTCGCGGACATTTTCCCGCAGGCCCCGACGGGTGATGAGGATGCCGAGCGGAGCCTGATCGGCTGATGGTGCTTGTATGGCCTTTGGCATGGGCAGGGAGGCGACATCGTTTGTGGCGACCTGCACCGATTGCGCCTGCGGCAGGAAGGCCGCCGTCGACGGGCGCAGTTCGATATCGGAGAACAGAGCAGCGGCGGGCGCGACTTCAGGCTGGAACAGCATGGCATGTTCGAAAGGTTGTGGCACCAGCGGCTGGTCGGCGATGACAACATGCACGCCGCGTTCCGTCATCTGATAGAGCATCTTGGCAAAGGCCTTGGGCATCCGCACGCAGCCATGCGAGGCGGGATAGTTCGGCACCGAATTGGATTCGTGCAGGGCGATGCCGGACCAGGTCAGCCGCTGCATGAAGGGCATCGGCGACGCCGAATAGAGGTTGGACTCGTGATAGACCTCTTTTTCCAGAATGGAAAAGATGCCGCTCGGCGTCGTATGGCCGCGCTTGCCTGTCGAAACCTTCGATGTCGCCACCACCTTGTCGCCGTCATAGACGGCAAGCGATTGCCGGTCCTTCGATACGACGATCTGCAATGTGCGGGCATCTTCCTGGCCGAAGGCAGGATGAACGAGAGCTGTGGCCGACAGCAGGCCAAGCCCGAAAAGGAAACGCGGCTTCATATACACATACCAAAACGCAATACTCGTATGGCCGGACGTTAGACTTCGAAGTTTAAGGAAGACTTGAAGACGAGCCGTCCACTTGAATTGCTCTTTTGCAGCTTCATCAGCAAAGGCCTGTCCGATAGGCGCAATTGCGACAGGAAGTATTTTATGTAAATCTTAAATTGTAGGATGCGGAGCCGGGCGGGCGTTCGACATGCATGTGGACGTGATCGAAAAGCTGGAAGATCTGCGGGGGCTGAAAGACAACTGGGATCGGATCTATGAGATCGACCCGGAAGCACATTGTTTTCTATCCTGGACCTGGATATCGAGCTGGTTTGCCTCTCGTTCCCTGGCCTGGCTCGTGCTGGCGGCAAGGGAAGATGAGGGCGGTGCCTATGTGGCCTTCCTTCCAATTCAGCTCGGTACGGGGCTCGATAGGGGCAACGGCTTCTACAATACCATCGTCCTGGGTGGCTCCTATTTCGCCCCTTATACGGGTATTCTCTGCGATCCGGCCCATGCCGGTGGTGCGGTCTCAGCCTTTGCCGATCACATTCGCACCCTTCATTGGTGCAGTCTGCATCTCGACGATATCGATCGATCGTCCACGCGCATCGAGTCCTTCCTCGACCGCTTTCCACCAGAGGACTTTGTCGGCGACAGGGTCAAGCGCCCGATACAGATATCGGATGCGGCCGAGAGGATCGATCCGGAGATCCACGTCCATGTGACGCTGCCTGCGGATTTCGATTCGTTCCTGCACGAGAAACTGCATTGGCGGGCGCGGCGCAATATCCGCCACTGCCTGCGAACGCTCGAGGACTCGGCGGCACTGCGGATGACGCATGCCGACACATCAACCATCGAAGAGAATCTTGCGACGCTGCTGAGCCTCTGGTCGAAGCAATGGGGATGTCGCAATCACGGCTATATGCGTTACATCCTTGACAATTCGCGGTCGGTTCTGCCGGATTGCTTTCGCAGCGGTGATCTTTTTCTGCCGGTTCTATGGCAGGACGGGGTAGCGATTGCCGCTTCCGCCGTTCTTCTCGATCGTCCCAGGAAGAGCCTGATCTGTTTCCTCAGCGCCCGTGATGTCTCGATCCGAGATCTGTCCCCGGGCTTGATGCTGCATGCCTATACGATCCGCTGGGCGATAGAGAACGGCTTTCGGATCTACGATCTCGGTGCCGGCGATTATCCGCACAAGTATATTTTCGGCTCCGTCAGCCGGCGCATCGAGCGCTACCGGATCAACACACGGACAGGGCGGAACCTTGGCGAGCGGCTCGACGAGCATTGCCTCCCCTTTGTGTTCGCCCGCATCAAGAACCTGTATTCCGCCGGTGATCTGAGCGATGCCGAAATCGGCTGCCGGCAGGTTCTTGCCATCGAGCCGGCACAAAGTGAGGCCCTGTCGCTCTACCGCGAAGTCGTGGCGTCGCGGACGCTCTGGCAGGCGATCTCGTCCGATGCTGCTGAGGATATCAGCTCGGACGACCAAGGAGTGATCGACCGCGCCGAGGCGGAGAAGCAATGTCGCGCTACCATCGCCGAAAACCCGGGAGATTTCGATGCTGTGCATCGGCTGAGTATACTTCTTTTGCTGCGCGGCGAGGCCAGGGAGGCGGAAGCCGAGATCGGACGGGCACTGGAGCTGCGTCCCGACTCCGCTGCAGCCCATTGCACATATGGCAATATCCTCGCCGCGGTCAGGGATTTCGAAGGCGCCGTCGTCCGCTACGAACGCGCCATCGCCTTGGAGCCAGCCCATGCGATTGCCTATAATAACAAGGGCAATGCGTTGCGCCGTTTGGGGCGCACGGAGGAAGCGCTGGCGAGCTATGAAAAGGCGATTGCGATCAGGCCGAACTACGAGCAAGCAATAGCCAATCGCACGGCACTTTTCGACGAAGAGACGGACATGCTGCCGGCCATAATTCAGCTCTCGCGCTTGCCGCCGAATGTGTAGCCGGTTTCGACCGTCTTGTTGCCGAATTTTTCCCTGAGCTTGTCCATCGCCGCTTCCGCTGCGGCGCGACGGGTCGCCTGTTCGTCGATCAGATCCGGCGGGTCGGCGCGGGCGGCGTCGCAGAGATCGGTAACGCCGATGCCGATCAGGCGGAATTTCGTACCGTCAGTCTCGTGTTCGAGCAATCGCAGGCCGGTCCGGAAAATGCGGTCGGCAAGCTGAGTCGGGTCTTCCAGACGACGGTTGCGAGTGCGGCTTTTGAAATCGGCCGATTTCAGCTTCAACACGACGGTCTGCCCGGCAATGCCGCTGCGCTTCAAGCGGCGCGACACTTTCTCCGAGAGATCGCGCAGGATCGGCACTAGATCGTCATGGCGGGAAATATCGTCGAAGAAGGTCGTCTCCGACGATACGCTCTTTGCCGCTTCGTTCGGATGCACCGTGCGATCGTCGATGCCGCGCGACAGGCGAAAGAGCCGCTGGCCGATGACGCCGTAGCGGCGCATCAGGTCGCCTTCTTCCATGGTCTGCAATTGGCCGATGGTGCGGATGCCGTCGCTTTCCAATGTCGCGGCAAAGGCCTTGCCGACGCCCCAGATGGTGGTCACCGGACGCGGCTCCAGAAACGACAGCGCCTCCTGCCGTCCGATGACGGAAAAGCCGCGCGGTTTCTGCAGGTCGGAAGCGACCTTGGCCAGGAATTTGCAATAGGAAAGGCCGACCGAAATGGTGATGCCGATTTCGCTTTCGATGCGCTTGGCGAATTTCGCCAGGATGCGGGCCGGCGGATCATGGTGCAGGCGCTGCGTGCCTTCGAGCTCCAGAAAGGCTTCGTCGATCGAAAGCGGCTGCACCAGCGGCGTCAGCTCCTGCATGAGCGCGCGCACTTCGCGGCCGACGCGGACATATTTCTCCATATTCGGGCGGATGACGATTGCTTGCGGGCAAGCCTCCAGCGCCTTGAACATCGGCATGGCCGACCGGACCCCATGAATGCGGGCGATATAGCAGGCTGTGGAGACGACGCCGCGCTTGCCGCCGCCCACGATGACCGGCTTGTCGGCCAGCTCCGGATTGTCGCGCTTTTCGATCGAGGCATAGAAGGCGTCGCAATCGATATGGGCCAACGTCAGGCCATAGAGTTCGCGATGATAGACGAGGCGTGGACTGCCGCAGGCCCGGCAACGCGTGCGCTCAGCCGATTGCTCGCTCAGGCAATCGCGGCAGAAACCGGAAACTTTGTCGGGCGCGCTGGTCATGAAAATAGAACAAAAATTGAACATCGCCACCTTATGTTTTAAGCTCGTGAGTCTCAAGACGGAAAAGAGCGGGGAGGAGATGTTGGAGGAGTTGAAAGCGGTGCCTTTGACGGCGGAACGCTGGGGCGATTTCGAAACGCTCTTCGGGCCAAGCGGTGCCTGTTATGGCTGCTGGTGCACCCATTTCCGCGTCCCGACATCCGACCGCAAAACGATGGATGGCGGAGCGAAGAAAGAATTCATGCAAGCCCGCGTCGCCGCTGGCCCGCCGCCCGGCCTTCTCGGCTATATCGGTGCGCGCCCGGTTGCCTGGACGCAGGTAGGACCGCGATCGGAACTGCCGCAATGGAATTCGCCGAAAACCGTATCGCGGCCGCTCGATCCGGACGATGCCGAAGACAGCTCGGTCTGGGCCGTTAGTTGCTTCTTCATGAATTCGCGCGACCGCGGCAAGGGGTATAGCCATCGGATGCTGTCGGAGGCGGTGAATTTCGCCAAGGCTTCCGGTGCACGCATTCTCGAGGGTTGTCCGATTGAACGGACGAAACAATCGAAATCCGTCGGCCTCTATGTCGGCTCGCTCAACATATTCGAGGCGGCAGGATTTTCCGAGGTCGCCAAACGAAAGGACGGGCGCCCTTTGATGCGCCTTGTTCTCTGATGCCGGGGCGGGCGAGCTTAGCGGGCAATATGGGCGCGGATCAATGGCGCCACCTCTGCCCAATCGTTCGCCTGGGGAATATCGGCCGCCACAGCCGGCGCCATGCTATGGACGATCGAATCCGGCCTCAGGTTGATCAGAAGGCAGCTTGCGACATGCTCGCGGACCGAATGCAGATTGTGCGCCATATCGTCGACGAAGGCGACGGGCAGGGTGCGCTTGCCATGCAATGCCTGCACAATCGGCCCCTTCGGCTGCAGCGAGGCGAGCAGCGGATAGGCAAGGCCCAGCCTGTCGAGAAGACGGCGGCGCTGCGCCCAGAACTGCGGCGGCATGGCGGTGAGAAAGACGATGTCGGCATCCCTGGAGAAGCCGTCGAGGGTATCGATGACGCGATCCAAGGGCGTCTGCCACTGCTCCTGCGCTTCGAAAAAGGCGTCGATCAGGCGATGGACCTCTTTTTCCTCCAGCGCCGCGCCACCCCTCTTCGAAATGATATTGCCGGTCAGCCGGAAGGACCGCGGCAGGAATTCATGGCCTTCACCGTCAAGAAAGATCAGGAAAGGCGCAAAGAAATGCAGCACGACATCATCGACATCGCAGACGATCAGCGGCCGGTCTCCAAGGCGGACATGCGATGTATCAAATTCGATCGGGGCATCCATCGTCAATATTCCCCCGAGGAAAGGCCGGGCGGCGAGAAATGTGCCGAGGCGGCAGCAACMGTTTCCGGCGCGATGCCGCTTGCCTGGCAGAATGCGAGCAATGTCGGCTCGTGGTTCATCAGAAAATCCAGCATGCCTGCCAGGAAAGCGGGTTCGTTKATGGCGTTGCGCACCTGTGCCGGTTCGACACCGGTCAGCGCCAGGAAGCGGCCGAACATATCAGGCTCATTGGCCAGCCAGCCAAGTACGGCGATCGCGGTTTCCTGCGGATCGGCGGCCGCCACCTTCGAGTTCTTGAAGTTACTTTGCATTTTGAGGGGTAAGTTACCTATTTTTCAACCAAATGCCGCTAGCGTCGGATTCAAGTATTTCTGGAATCGATTTCTCGCGACGTTATATTTTCATAGAATGGATGCAATACCGGATGCAGGGACAGCTCTCCATGCCTAAGCAGGTGATGATTGTAGAAGACAACGAGCTCAATATGAAGCTCTTTCGCGATCTTATCGAGGCGTCCGGCTACACCACGATCCAGACCCGGAACGGCATGGAAGCGCTTGATCTCGCTCGCAAACATCGCCCGGACCTGATCCTCATGGACATCCAGCTTCCGGAAGTTTCGGGGCTCGAGGTGACGAAGTGGCTGAAGGAGGATGACGATCTGCACGTCATTCCGGTGATCGCGGTCACCGCCTTCGCGATGAAGGGCGACGAGGAACGAATCCGTCAAGGCGGCTGCGAAGCCTATGTCTCCAAGCCGATCTCGGTCCCGAAATTCATCGAGACCATCAAGACTTATCTGGGCGACGCCTGAGCGCGGGGAAAGACTAATGACCGCGCGTATCCTGGTGGTTGACGACGTACCCGCAAACGTAAAGTTGCTCGAAGCACGGCTGCTGGCCGAATATTTCGACGTGCTGACGGCGGAGGACGGCTTGAGAGCGCTCGCCATCTGCGAAAGCACCCAGGTCGACCTCGTCCTGCTCGACATCATGATGCCCGGCATGGACGGTTTCGAAGTCTGCGAGCGGCTGAAGTCCGATCCGCGTACTTCGCATATTCCCGTGGTCATGGTCACCGCGTTGGATCAGCCGGCCGATCGCGTGCGCGGCCTGAAGGCCGGCGCCGACGATTTCCTGACCAAGCCGGTCAACGACTTGCAGCTCATTTCGCGGGTCAAAAGCCTGCTGCGCCTGAAGACGCTCAGCGATGAGCTGCGCATGCGCAACGAGACGGCGCGCAACTTCGGCATCGACGATCTCCTGCGCTTCGGTGAAGGCCGCGCCGACGAGAGCGGCCATGTGTTGCTGGTCGATGGCCGCGCCAATTCGCAGGAGCGCATCATCCGCGCCCTGAAGCCGATCGCCGAGGTGACGGTGACGTCCGATCCGCAGGCGGCCCTGTTCGAGGCTGCCGAAAAGCCGTTCGAGCTTGTCGTCGTCAATTCGAATTTCGATGACTACGACCCGCTCAGGCTTTGCTCGCAGCTCCGCTCACTGGAGCGCACTCGGTTCCTGCCGGTGCTGCTGGTGACGGAGCAGGGGGCTGACGAAATGATCGTCCGGGCGCTCGATCTCGGCATCAACGACTATATTATCCGCCCGCTCGATCCGAACGAGCTGGTTGCCCGCTGCCTGACGCAGATCCGTCGCAAGCGCTACAACGATCGTCTGCGTGCCAGCGTGCAGCACACGATCGAGCTTGCCGTGACCGATGCACTCACCGGGCTCAACAACAGGCGCTATCTCGACAATCATCTGAAGATCCTCTTCAACCGTTCGCTGACGCGCGGACGGCCGCTTTCGGTCCTGATTACCGATATCGACCGCTTCAAGCAGGTGAACGACACCTATGGCCATGACGCCGGCGATGAGGTGCTGAAGGAGTTTGCCGCCCGTATTCGCTCCACCGTGCGCGGCGCCGATCTGGCCTGCCGCTATGGCGGCGAGGAATTCGTCGTGGTCATGCCAGATACGCCGCCTGATGTTTCGGCCGCCGTTGCCGAGCGCCTGCGCGCTGCCGTCGAGACCATGCCCTTCACGCTGCGCGAGGCAGGGATTGCGCTGAATGTCACCGCCTCGTTCGGCATTTCGTCGCGTTTGGAGACAGTCGAAACACCCGAGCAGTTGATGAAGCAGGCCGATCGCGCCCTTTACGAAGCTAAACACGGTGGCCGCAACCGGGTTGTCGCGGCGGCGGCTTGATCAAAATGATGCTGTCGAGGCCCATTAATATTCATGGGCTTTTGCAAGTTTTGAACAGTGATTACAAATTTGTAATCTTTGTTCCCGGACCAGGCATGCCGATTTCCACAGGAGAATAGGCTCTATATTTGCCACAGTAAGCTCACAGAAAATACTTGTTATATTTGATAGAAAATCGATGTATAGCGTGTATTTGTTGTGATAATTTTGCCATGTATAAAGTTGAAATGGCGAAAAACTGTGAGTATTCCATGAATAACATGACTGTCATCATGGTATGAAAAGGCGCCTAAATATCTGTAGTCAAACTTTGCTATGCATACGATCATTACCTCTTTATTTTTGAGATCTACTCGCTTTCAGATTGTCGTTTTTTCAAGCCAACAAGACTGAATGACAGCAGGAATTTTAACCATTCGGGCAGACGAGAACTTTTTATCATTAAGAATTTGTTGATTTTCTTTCGATTTCGCGCAAATTTAGTCTCGTACAAGGACAGGCCCGCAAGGGCGTGGCAATACCCCATGATGCTCAGGTCCGCCGCATCTCCTGGGTCGTGGGGTCGGTCGGCTGGCAAGCAATTTTAAGCGGTTCCTCGTGCCGTTTTGCAGGCTAGCCGACCCCCAATTCGAAACGCCGCCTTCCAAAGGAAGTGCGGCGTTTTTCTTTGTTAATATCAGAAAGTTGAGTTTTAGCTTTTTCTGTTTTTCCGGCGCCTTGATGAGGTTTTGCACAGAAAAAGAAAGCCGCCAAAAGAAAAAGGCGCTAACCTTATGGTTGCGCCCTTTTGTAATCAGAAGTTTAGGAAACTTACTTGATCTTCGTTTCCTTGAATTCGACGTGCTTTTTAGCAATCGGGTCGTACTTCGTCTTCGTCATCTTATCCGTCATCGTACGGCTGTTCTTCGTCGTGACGTAGAAGAAACCGGTGTCGGCCGTCGACAGCAGCTTGATCTTGATGGTGGTAGCCTTGGCCATGGTCGTCCTGCCTTTAAGAAAAATGAAAGCCGTGGACGGCCAGTGCGGAGGTCCACGGCAAATTCTGGCGCGAAACTACAAATCGCGCCCGAAAAGTCAACCCCTGCTGCCCATGAAAAGCAGCCGTATCGCCGAAAGCAGGACATATAGTCCAAAGAAAAAGGCGATTGCCCAGGCAAAACCGCTGGGATTGACCAAATCCATGGCGGTTCCGATCGTCGGTGGACCGAGAACCATCCCGACGGCATAACAGAAAACAAAGGCGGCATTGGCGGCGACAAGGTCCGCGCCCGTCAGCCGCGTTCCGAGATGGCTGAGGCCGACCGTGTACATGCCGGAGACGCAGCCGCCCCAKAACAACAGGATGACCGCCAGAAGTATCCAATTCCAGGCCAGAGAGGGCAATAGGAGCGCTCCGACCAGCCCGATGGCGGCCATGATCGACAGCAGCGGCCGCTTGTCGCGCAGGCGGTCGGCAAGCAGCCCCAGGGGGATCTGGAAGACGAAGTTGCCGACGCCCATCACGGTCAGCAGCAATGCCGCCTGTGATTCGTTGAAACCAAGCCGGGTCGCATAGCTGGTGAACAACGACCCGCCGCCGACGGTCACGGCGCCGAATACGAAAACGGCGGCGGTCGCCGTGGGCACCAGGAAGACATAGCGGATGAAGTGCAGCTCCGGCTTTTCGTCGACGATGGGGCTTTCGTTGCGGGCAATGAAGATCGGGATTGTCGCCGCCAGAATGATGCAAGCGCCGATGATGAAGGGCATCAGCCCTTCGCTGCCGACCAGCGAGAAAAGCAGGGGACCGGCCGCGAAGCCGAGCGAGAAGACAGTGGAGTAGAGGCCGAGTACGAAACCGCGCTTGGAGGGCGGGGAGGCGGCGTTGATCCAGAATTCCGACAGGATGAAGAGGGTAGTGGTGGACCCGTGGAAGATCAGGCGCAGCGGAAACCAGAGCAGCAGGCTTTCCGCATAATAGAAGCCGAGCGAGCTCAGCGCGGAGAGCACGACGGCCCAGATCATCGTCTGCACCACACCGAATCGGTGGGCGAGCTTCGTGGTGATCAGCGCCGCTATCATCGCGGCGATCCCCATCATTGCCGTGTTGAGCCCGATCAGGCTCGAGGGAATGCCGCGTTTTTCGAGGATGATGCTGAGAAGCGGAAGGCCGAGGCCGATGGCGATGCCGACAGCGGAAACGGACGAAATGGCGGCGACGAGCGAAGGCCAATGAATTTCTTCGACATGGCCGGCCTTGCCGTTCGTCGGTTCAAACATGAATTGATCCTTAGAGCATGTGGCGAACGAATCGTTCGCAACGCGGAAGATAGAAAGGCACGGCTCGGCCAAATCCAGGTGACGGGTCGGCTTTCATGGGATCGATCATGTCCTCCACAATGCTCCTTTCGACGCCCGGCATGTTCAGACAAGAAATGCCGCCGATGTCAAGCCATTGGAGATCAAGCAATTCCCGCGAATCATGAATATATGGCGGATCGATACTGGTTCCATCCGAAGGGAGTAAGGGCGCACGCTCGCTCCTGCCGGCCGGCAAGGCTGGTGATCTCAGCTCGAGCCTTTGGATCACGACCGGCCGTTTCCCCGATCCCATTCTTCGGGACTGTCGTCATGGCCGCCGAAGCCATGCATCCGCAGCGCCCATTGCAGGCCGATGACACCGCCTTTGATCGGCTGGATTGCTGTGAGGGCAGTGATCACCGTAATCGGCGCCCAGATGGCAAGATGCGCCCAGATCGGCAAATGAAAGGCCATATCCGTCATCATGTAGCCGCCGACCACGACGTGGCCGAGCAGGAGGACCACCAGATAGGGCGGCAGGTCGTCGGCACGCTGATGGAACAGCTCCTCGTCGCAGACGGCGCAACGGTCGACTGGTTTCAAGAAGGCCCTGAAGAGCTTTCCCGTGCCGCAGCGCGGACAGCGGTTCAGCAAACCGCGGGCGATCGAGCGTCCGAGCGGACGTTCAGCCTCGTCGGGGCCGCCAAAGCGGATGATGGGATCGGACGGGCTGCTCGTCATGGTACTTTCCTTCCTGCCGGCAGCCACCGTTTTATCGGCGTCCGCGCGGCGGTCTCGTTCCAGGCGCTTTGCGCGCCGGGGTCTTGTTGCGCCGCGTCGCCTTGTGGAAGGAACGCACCGCCGTGGGCATGGCGCGGCCGTCGCTCAGCATTTCGAAGCGCAGGGCGCCGGCAAGCGGGATCGCTTCCGCAAGACGCACCGTGACGCTGTCACCGAGGCGAAAGCCTAGCCCTGTCTTTTCACCTGTCAGCGCCTGATGGGCCTCGTCATAGATGAAATAGTCGGAGCCGAGCGTTGATATAGGGATGAAGCCGTCAGCGCCATAGTCGGGCAGGGTGACAAAAAGTCCCGATTTGGTGACACCGCCAACGCGCGCCTCGAATTCCTCGCCGACGCGGCCGGCAAGATGATGCGCGATCAGCCGGTCGACGGTCTCGCGTTCGGCAGCCATGGCACGGCGCTCGAATGTGGAAATTTCGGCGGCGATATCGTCGAGCGTTGCTTCCTCGTCTGGCGTGATGCCGCCTTCGCCGAAGCCGAGCGAGCCGACGAGGGCGCGATGCACGATCAAATCCGCATAGCGGCGGATCGGCGAGGTGAAATGCGCGTATTTCATCAGGTTCAGGCCGAAATGACCGATATTGTCGGGGCTGTAGATCGCCTGGCTCTGCGAGCGCAGCACCATCTCGTTGACCATGGTTTGATGCGCCGTGCCATCAGCCTTCGCCAGGATGCCGTTGAAGCTGTTGGCGCGGACATTGCCGCCCTTGGCGAGAGAGATGCCGAGCGTTGCGAGGAATTCGCGCAGCACTTCCTGCTTGGCAAGCGTCGGGCCGTCATGGATGCGATAGATCAGCACCTGCCGCTTCTTTTCCAGCGTTTCGGCGGCGGCGACATTCGCCTGGATCATCATTTCTTCGATGAGCTTGTGGGCATCGAGACGCGCCGGCACGAAGACCCGGTCGACCGTGCCATCCGGCTTCAGCAGGATCTTGCGTTCGGGCATGTCGAGCTCGAGCGGCTGGCGCCGGTCGCGGCCGCGCCTCATGACCTCATAGGCATGCCAGAGCGGCTTCAGGATCGGCTCCAGCATCGGTCCGGTCTTGTCGTCCGGCTTGCCGTCGATTGCCGCCTGCGCCTGTTGATAGGAGAGCTTGGCGGCACTCTTCATCATGATGCGATGGAAGGTATGGCCAGCCTTGCGACCTTCTTTGGAAAAAATCATTCGCACGGCAAGGGCAGGGCGGTCGACACCTTCCTTGAGAGAGCAGAGATCGTTGGAGATGCGCTCGGGCAGCATCGGCACGACGCGATCCGGGAAGTAGACCGAATTGCCGCGCTTCAGCGCCTCGCGATCCAGCGCTGAGCCCGGGCGCACATACCAGGAGACATCGGCGATGGCGACGGTGACGATCACACCACCCGGATTGTCAGGCGAGGGATCCAGTTCGGCATAGACCGCATCGTCATGGTCCTTGGCGTCGGCCGGATCGATGGTGATCAGCGGCAGGCTGCGCCAATCCTCGCGATGCGACATGGTGGCGGCCTTGGCGGCGTCAGCCTCGGCGATCGTGGCCGCCGGAAAGACATGCGGGATGCCATGCGCATGGATGGCGATCATCGAGATCGCCTTTTCGGAAGCGACGGAGCCGACGACCGACAGCACCTTGGCGCGCGGCAGGCCGAAACGGCCGAGGCGAGCCACTTCGACTTCGACCAGATCGCCGTCCTTGGCGTCGCCGGTATAGTCCGGATCGATGACCATTTCCTCGCCGCGCCGCTCGATCGGCATCAGCCGTCCGCCGCCGCCCGGCGTCTCGCGAAAGACGCCCATGGTCGCGGCCAGACGCTTGTCGATGACCCTGATGATGCGCGCGGTATAGGCCGGGCCGCCGCGATCGACCGCCGGAAAGATCTTGGCGAGGATGCGATCGCCCATGCCGGCAACCGGAGCCTTGCCCTTGCCGTTGCGACCGGCAGGGGAAGAGGACTGCTTAATCATTACGGCCGGCGCCACGCCGTTTTCCTCCGGCCATTCGGTCGGACGGCCGATCAATCCGCCATCCTTGTCGCGCGTGGTAATGTCGAGGACGGCGATCGGCGGCAATGCTCCGGGGCGGATKAGCGATTTGCGGCTTTTCTGCACCATGCCGTCTTCTTCAAGCTCGCGCAGGAGGTTTTTGAGCTCGACACGGCTCTCGCCCTTCAACCCGAAGGCCTTGGCAAGCTCGCGCTTGGAAGCCTGCTGCGGGTGATCGGCGATGAAGCGCAGGAGGACTTCGCGCGGCGGCAATACACCGTGCACGATCGCCATCATCGGTTCCTGGTCGCCGCTGTTTTTCGCCGCACGCCCGGCCTTGCCGGGGCGTCGCTCCGACGATGAAATCCTGCCGCGCGGTTCTCTGCTCACTCTGCGCTCTTCTTTTTGGTTGCCGTCTTGGTCGCAGGCTTCTTTGTAGCAGCTTTTGGCTTGGCGGTCGTCTTCGTCGCCTTGGCGCCTGCGGCCGCAGCCTTCGCCTTGGCAGGCGTCTTCTTCGGCGCGCTGCCGCTCTTGCCGGCCTTTGCTGCGATCAGAGCCAGAGCTTCCTCGACCGTAATTGCCTGCGGGTMAGTCCCCTTCGGCAGCGTGGCGTTGACCTTGCCCCAATTGACATAGGGACCATATTTGCCATCGCGAACGGTGATTGCACCGCCGTCCGGATGCTGCCCGAGATCCTTCAGCGCCGCTGGCGTACCGCCGCGTGCCCCACCGCCGCCAGCCTTGCTCTGCTTTTCAGCGAGAACGGTGACGGCACGGTTAAGACCGACGGTGAAAACATCCTCGACCGTCTCGAGATTGGCATAGCTGCCGTCATGCAGCAGGAACGGCCCGTAGCGGCCGATGCCGGACGAGATCATCTTGCCGCTTTCCGGATGCTTGCCGATATCACGTGGAAGCGAAATCAGCGCCATGGCCTTTTCATAGTCGATATCTTCGGGCTTCCAGCCCTTCGGCAGCGACGCACGCTTGGCTTCCTTGCCGTCGCCGCGCTGGATATAAGGTCCAAAGCGGCCGGAGCGCAGCGTCAGCTCTTCGCCGGTTACCGGATCGGCGCCGAGCGCCTTCGGTTCGCTCAGCCCGCTGGCTTCGGCCTCCGTGCCGCCTTCCGAGGAAAGCTGGCGCGTGTAGTTGCATTCCGGATAGTTCGAGCAGCCGATGAAGGCGCCGTATTTGCCGAGCTTCAGCGACAGGTTGCCTGTGCCGCAGACCTGGCAGATACGCGGATCGCTGCCGTCTTCGCGCTTCGGGAAGACCAGCGGTGCGAGCGCCTCGTTCAGCGCGTCGAGCACATTGGTGACGCGCAGCTCCTTCGTATCCTCGATCTGGGCGAAAAAATCGCGCCAGAAGTCGCGCAACACGTCCTTCCAGTTCAATTCGCCGGCGGAGATGCGATCAAGCTTCTCTTCGAGATCGGCGGTGAAGTCGTATTCGACGTATTTCGTGAAGAAGCTTTCGAGGAAAGCGGTGACGAGCCGGCCCTTGGCCTGCGGCACCAGCTTGCGCTTGTCGATCGTCACATAGTCGCGGTMGCGCAGCGTCGCCAGCGTCGCCGCATAGGTCGACGGGCGGCCGATGCCGAGTTCTTCCATCTTCTTGATCAGCGATGCTTCCGAATAGCGCGGCGGCGGCTCGGTGAAGTGCTGGGTCGAATTGATCTTCTGCTTGGCGAGATTTTCGCGCGCATTGATCTCCGGCAGGCGGCCATCCTCGTCGTCGGCATCGTCGCTCTGCTCGCCGTCTTCCTTCTGGTCGGTGTAGGCAGCGATAAAGCCGTCGAAGCGGATGACCGAACCGACAGCGCGCAAGCCTGCCTTCTGGCCGGCATTGTCAGCCAGGATCTCGACGGTGGTTCGCTCGATCTCAGCCGACGCCATCTGGCTGGCGATGCCGCGCTTCCAGATGAGGTCATAAAGCCTGATCTGATCGGCATCGAGGAATTTGCGGACGCGATCCGGCGAGCGATCGAAATCGGTCGGACGGATCGCCTCGTGCGCTTCTTGAGCGTTCTTGGCCTTGGTTGAATAAAAGCGTGCTTTTTCCGGCAGGTAGCGATTGCCGAACTGATCGGCGATGGAGTGCCGCGCTGCATCGATCGCTTCCGGCGCCATCTGCACGCCGTCCGTACGCATATAGGTGATGAGGCCGACAGTCTCGCCGCCGATATCGACACCTTCATAGAGCTTCTGCGCGATCTGCATCGTGCGGGATGCCGAGAAGCCGAGCTTGGAGGAGGCGGCTTGCTGCAGGGTGGACGTGGTGAAGGGCGGGCTCGGATTACGCTTGACCGGCTTTGCCTCGACCGTGTCGACAACGTAAGCCGCGCCTTCCAGCAGCGTCTTCAGTTTACCGGCTTCTTCGCCATTGCCGATCGAACGCGGCTGCAGGCGCTTGCCGTTGGCGGCGACCAGCCGCGCTTCGAATTCGTCACCGCGCGGTGTCTTCAGGATCGCCGAGAGGTTCCAGTATTCTTCGGAGACGAAACGTTCGATCTCCGACTCGCGGTCGCAGACGAGGCGCAAGGCCACCKACTGCACGCGGCCGGCCGAACGGGCACCGGGCAGCTTGCGCCAGAGCACAGGCGACAGGTTGAAGCCGACGAGATAGTCGAGGGCGCGGCGGGCAAGATAGGCGTCGACCAGCGGCACGTCGATATCGCGCGGCTCGGCCATCGCGTCGAGCACGGCCTTCTTGGTGATGGCGTTGAAGACGACGCGCTTTACGGGCTTGCCGTTGATGACGCGCTTCTTGTTCAAGAGGTCGAGCACGTGCCAGGAAATCGCTTCGCCTTCGCGATCCGGGTCGGTCGCGAGAATCAGGCCGTCGGAGGATTTCACTGCGTCGGCAATGTCCTTGATGCGCTTTTGCGAAGCGCCGTCGACTTCCCAGAGCATTTCAAAGTCTTGATCCGGCAGAACCGAACCGTCCTTGGCAGGCAGGTCACGCACATGGCCGAAGGAAGCAAGAACCTTATATCCGGGTCCCAGATACTTATTGATTGTCTTGGCCTTGGCAGGCGATTCCACCACTACAACGTTCATCACATATCTCTGAATACGAGGTCGCGCCGGAAAACGGCGCGGGAGAGACGGGGTATTTTAGTTTCCCCGGCCTTCCGACATGGACAGGGAATTCGTCGCGGTCAAGAGGTGAAGTTGATTTTTGCAATCAGCGCGGCGATGCGATCCTGCAAGATGACATCTATGTTACAATCGCTGATAAACGCCTTCGAACGCTCTTGGCGGGGTACGGTCATCATATCGGAATGGTCGGCAACATTTTCAATCCAACATCGAGATTGACACCAGTCCGCCGGGATGCCGATGCAGCCGGCCGGCCATGTCGAGTTCCAAAAGCACGGAATGGACTGAGGATACCGATAGACCGGTATGCCGGATGATATCGTCGATCTCTACCGGCGTCGGCCCGAGCGCATCGATGATCTCCCAGCGGTCGGTATCGTCCGGCGGCAATGATATCGGTTTGTCGCTCTTTTCAGCGGGCGCTTCGGCAAGCTGCGGGCGGAAAAGATCGGGCTCGGCCAGCGGCCTCAAGGCTTCGATGACATCTTCCGGCCTGGTCACGATCATCGCACCATCCTTCAACAAGCCATTGGTGCCTTCGCAACGCGGATCGAGCGGAGAACCGGGTACGGCAAATACCAGACGGCCGAATTCGCCCGCGAGCCGCGCGGTAATCAGTGAGCCGGAGCGCGTTGCCGCCTCGATCACGACGACGCCCAGCGAGATGCCTGCTATCAGCCGGTTGCGGCGCGGGAAATCCCGTGCGCGTGGTTCCCAGCCGAAGGGCATTTCGCTGACGGCGAGTCCATTGCCATCCCATATTTCATGCAAAAGGCCGATATTTTCGGGCGGATAGGGCTGATCGAGCCMGCCGGCCATCGCGGCGATCGTGCCGGTTTCCAGGCTGGCGCGGTGAGCCGCCGTGTCGATGCCGCGGGCAAGGCCGGAGACGACGGCATAGCCGGCTTGTCCGCAGGCGCGGGCGATCATTGCGGTGAATTTGGCGCCGCTGATCGAAGCGTTGCGCGAGCCGACGAGGCCGATCGCCGGCCKGGTTGCTGTCGGCAGATTGCCTTTGACGGCGAGAAGCGGCGGCGCGCCGTCGATCTCCCTCAGCGCCTGCGGATAGTCCGGTTCGCCGATGCCGACGAAGCGTGCGCCGAAACGATGGGCGGCTTCCAGTTCACGCAACGCATCCTGCTCGCTGGCAATGCGGATCACTCGGGTCGAGCCGCCGCGCTGCGACAGCTCCGGCAACGCGGCGAGTGCGGCTTCGGCTGAGCCGTAGTGACGGATGAGGTCGCGGAAGGTGGAAGGGCCGACATTGTCGGAACGGATCAGGCGGAGCCAAGCTATCCTTTGTTTTTCCGTCAGCGCAATTCCAATTCGTCCTGCGCTGCCTCTTCCCATTACCCCTTCGCTCCGATCTTGGTTTCCGTGCCGGCCGTCAGCCGGGCAATATTTGCTCTGTGCTTATACCAGGCGATGACGGTCATCAGCGCCATGGCCGCGGCGATCTTATCGGCGCCCAATATCCATAATGCAACCGGAATGACAAGGGTTGCAACCAACGCGGAAAGAGAGGAGTAGCGGGTCGTAAAGGCGATCGCCAGCCAGACGATGGAAAAGATCAGCGCCATCAACGGCGCGAGGCCCAGGAGAATACCGAGATAGGTCGCGACGCCCTTGCCGCCCTTGAAGCCGATCCAGACCGGAAAGATATGGCCGATGAAGGCGGAAAAACCGGCGAGCACGCTCGCATCCTCACCGAAGAAATGCGAGACGATCAGCACGGCGAGCGTCCCCTTGAAGGCGTCGAGCAGCAGCGTTGCTACCGCCAACGGCTTGTTGCCGGTGCGCAGCACATTGGTCGCGCCGATATTGCCGGAGCCGATCTTGCGGACATCGCCGAGGCCGGCCATCCGCGTCAGAACCAGGCCGAAGGGAATGGACCCGAGCAGATAGCCGATGACAATAGCTGCCAGCGCCGTCGGCAGGGTGAGCTGCCATGTCCAGAAATCCGCCATCACTTTTTATTCCCCATAAGCCCGAGCTTTGCCTAGAGACTGTGAACCAGCTTGCCTGCGACATAGGTCGCGACTGCCCTGCCGGTCATTCGTGCGTCTTCGAACGGTGTATTCTTCGAGCGCGACAGAAGCATGTCTTTGGCAACAAGCCAAGGCTCGTCGAGATCGATCAAGGCGATATCCGCCTTCGCGCCAGGCTTCAGCGTGCCGGCGTCAAGACCGAAGATCTGCGCCGGCCGTGTGGACAGGGCGTCGATCAGCCGCATCAGGCTGACTTCGCCGCTGTGATGCAGGCGAAGCGCGGCGGCCAGCAGCGTCTCCAACCCGATCGCGCCGTCCTCGGCCTCGCCGAAAGGCAGGCGCTTGGTATCCACATCCTGCGGGTCGTGCGCCGAGACGATGATGTCGATGGTGCCGTCCGCAAGCGCCTCGATCATGGCCGTGCGGTCATCCTCGGAACGCAGCGGCGGATAGACCTTGAAGAAGGTGCGGTACTCCCCGATGTCGTTTTCGTTGAGCGCCAGATTGTTGATCGAGATGCCGCAGGTGACCTTCGCGCCGCGCGAACGGGCGAGACGGATGGCCTCTGCCGATTCCGGCACGGAGATCATCGCCGCGTGATAATGGCTGCGGGTCAGCGCCGCGATCCTGAGATCGCGTTCCAGCGGGATGAGTTCCGATTCCTTCGGGATACCGGATAGCCCGAGCCAGCTTGCCAGCAGCCCCTCATGCATGACGCCGTTGGCGCCGAGATATTTGTCGCGGGTTTCGCAGGAGACAACGGCGCCGAATTCGCGCGCATAGGTCATGATGCGGCGCAGGACCTGCGTGTCATAGACGCCGGAATGCGCATCGGTGAAGACCACGGCGCCAGCTTCCCGGAGGAGGCCGATTTCCGTCATCTCCTCTCCAGCAAGCCCTTTGGTAATCGCCGCTGCCGGATAAACATTGACGACGGCGGTGTCGCGCGCCGTCTTCTTGACGAATTCGACCAAGGCGATGTCGTCGACGACGGGGTCTGTGTCCGGCATCATGATGAAGGAGGTCACGCCGCCTGCTGCCGCCGCGCAGCTCGCCGACGCGATGGTCTCGCGATGTTCACCGCCGGGCTCGCCGACATGGACGCGGGCATCGACAAGACCGGGCACGGCGACGAGGCCGGTGCAATCACGCACTTCAGCCCCTTTTGGCGCCGCACGCCCGAGCGCATCCTTGCCGGCAGCGAGAATGACGCCGTTTTCGACGATGATCGTGCCGACCTCGTCGAGATTGCGCGAGGGATCGATGATACGGACGTTCTGGAGGACGATCGAGTTGCTCATGCGCCAGCTCCCTCGGTGCGCGGCCCCTGGTTTTGTGAGATCAGCAGCGCTTCCATGACCGCCATGCGCACTGCGACACCCATTTCGACCTGTTCGGCGATGACGCTTTGCGGTCCGTCGGCCACCTCGGAGGCAATCTCGACGCCGCGGTTCATCGGACCGGGATGCATGACCAGCGCATCCTCCTTGGCCGCCTTCAGCGTCTCCGCATCGAGCCCGTAGAAGTGATAATATTCGCGCACCGACGGCACGAAAGCACCGGACATACGCTCACGCTGCAGCCGCAGCATCATCACCACGTCAGCGTCCTTCAGTCCTTCCTTCATGGAATGGAAGACCTCGACCCCCATGTCGGCGATCCCGGCGGGCAGCAGCGTGGCGGGAGCCACGACCCGGACCCGGGCGCCCATGGCATTCAGCAGCAGGATGTTGGAGCGTGCGACGCGCGAATGCTGTACGTCGCCGCAGATCGCCACGATGATGCGCGACAGCTTGCCCTTGGCGCGGCGGATGGTCAGTGCGTCGAGCAGCGCCTGTGTCGGGTGCTCGTGCTGGCCGTCGCCGGCGTTGACGACGGAGCAGGAGACCTTTTGTGCCAGCAGCGAGGCGGCACCGGCGCTGGAATGGCGGATCACGAGGACATCCGGCCGCATGGCATTCAGCGTCATCGCCGTGTCGATCAGCGTTTCGCCCTTCTTCACGGAAGAATTGCCGACCGACATGTTCATCACGTCGGCTCCGAGCCGCTTGCCGGCCAGCTCGAAGGAGGCCTGTGTGCGGGTCGAGGCTTCGAAAAAGAGGTTKATCTGCGTCAACCCGCGAAGCGTCGACGTCTTCTTTTCGCGTTGCCGGCTAATCTTCACCGCCTCGTCGGCCTTGTCGAGAAGATAGGTGATATCTTGTTCGGTGAGGCCCTTGATGCCGATGAGGTGGCGGTGGGGGAAGAAGACCATGACGCTGCCCTCCGGATTTCGTCAGGGGGTCTATAAAGAGGGAGTGCCTCAGGGGCAAGCGTGGGCTTTCGTCATGCCCGCTTGTTCCCCATGCAATTTCGTTCGAATCCCGCTACAGCGGCTATGCTGTTGGGAGACGAAAGTTCCAGTTTCCTTTTGCAACCCTCTTGCTCTACAAGCGATCCATGACCCAACCGACCCGGACTGACGACACATTTGCCGAACTGAACCAGCCGAGCCTCTGGTCCGGCATCAACGCTTATCGTTCCGATCCGCTGATCGTTGATTTGACGTCCGGCCTACCGCGTTCGACGCGTGACGATCTGGAGCAGATGGGCCGTTACGTCACCTCGCATGAGGCACAGGAACTGGCGCGCATGGCGAACCAGGGAGCGCCGCAACTGCGCACCCACGGCCCGCGTGGCGAACGGCTGGATGTCGTCGAGTTTCATCCGGCTTGGCATGCGTTGATGCGCCGCTCCATGTCGTCTGGCCTGCACTCCTCGATCTGGGATCCACAGGCTGACCCGGAAGCCAAGGGCCAGTCGCATAAGGTCCGTGCCGCGCGCTTCTATCTGACCGCACAATTGGAATGCGGCCATCTCTGCCCGCTGACCATGACCAGCGCCTCGGTCGCTGCAATGATGGCGTCTCCGGCGGTGCAGAAGGATTGGGCGCCGAAGATTCTCTCGCGCAAATATGATTCGTCCAACAAGCCGGCCATGCAGAAAAGCGCCGTCACCATCGGCATGGGCATGACGGAAAAGCAGGGCGGCACGGATGTGCGCGCCAACAAGACGACCGCCGACAAGGTTAGCGATGGCATCTATCGGCTCTCGGGCCACAAATGGTTCATGTCAGCGCCGATGAGCGACGCCTTCATTATGCTGGCGCAGACCAAGGACGGCATGGGCTGCTTCCTGGTGCCGCGCCTCCTCGAAGACGGTTCGGCCAATGGCCTGCAGTTCCAGCGGCTGAAGGACAAGCTCGGCAATCGCTCAAATGCGTCCTCCGAAGTCGAGTTCAGCGACACCTTCGGCTTCCTGCTCGGGGCGCCCGATGGCGGCGTTCGCACCATTCTCGATATGGTGACGCTGACACGCCTCGATTGCGCGCTGGCGTCTGCCGGCATCATGCGGGCCTCGCTCGCCGAAGCGGTGCACCATGCCCGCGGCCGCAGCGTCTTCGGCAAGATGCTGGTCCATCAGCCGATCATGACGCGCGTGCTTGCCGACATGGCGCTCGATGTTGCCGCAGCGACTGCCCTCGCCTTCCGTCTGGCGGAAGCCTTCGACAAGGCAAGCAGCAGCAGCGAAGATGCCGCCTATGCCCGCGTCATGACGCCGGTCGCGAAATATTGGTGCTGCAAGATCGCGCCCGCGCTGATCTACGAGGCGATGGAGTGCATCGGCGGCAGCGGCTATATCGAGGAACGCCCCATCGCCCGGCATTACCGGGAGGCGCCGGTCAATGCGATCTGGGAAGGCTCCGGTAACGTCATGGCACTTGACGTGCTGCGCGTTCTGAACCGGGGCAGAGATCTGTTCGAAACCGTCTTCGCCGGTCTTGCCCGCGATCTCGGTCCGGCCGGCAAGAAGACCATCGATGTTCTGCGCGCCGCCATGGCGCTTTGCGAACAGGATGAAGGTGCCGCTCGTCTGCTGATCGAGCAGATGGCACTCGCCGCGGGTGCGGCCGAACTCTATCGCCTGGGCGCAGGCAAGATCGCCGATGCCTTCATCGAAACCCGCTTGGCAGGCGGCTGGCGCGCCACCTACGGCATGCTGGATGCTCGCTTCGATGCGAGCTACATCGTCGATCTACTCTATCCGCCGGCGACTTGAAGCTGCCATTCAACGGAGACAGCGGGTTCGCGATAGCATCCATAGTTGATGCGATACCAATAATTATTATATATTGGTATCAGCAAGGAGTTGCCTATGGCCCGCAACACATCCATTTCGCTTGGTGACCACTTTACCGACTTCATCGACAGTCAAGTGCAGACAGGTCGATATGGCTCCGCCAGCGATGTTGTCCGGGCAGGGTTGCGTCTTCTGGAAGAACACGAGGCGAAGGTCAGGGTTCTTCAGGACGCACTCATCGCAGGGGAAGAGTCAGGGAAGCCGGGTCCTTTTGACAACGCTGCGTTCCTGAAGCGGATGCGAGCTACATATGGCGAGTAAGTCCGGTAGATATGGAAGAAGTCTCCATGATCAACCTCCGCTCCGTCCAACCCGATGACATCGATCAACTCTATGTCATCTCCCTGGTTACCGGCGATGCCGGCAGGGACGCGACGGCGCTCCATCGCGATGGACGGATGATTGGGCATATTTACTCGGTACCCTATGCGGCACTCAGCCCGGAAACCGTCTTTGTCGCCGAAGATGGGGAGGGCGTCTGCGGCTATATTGCCGGCGTCTTCGACACGGTTGCTTTCGAGGAAAGACTGGAGCGCGAGTGGTGGCCGGAGCTGCGCAAACGCTATGCGGAACCATCTGGCGATGCTTCGGCCTGGAATGCGGATCAGCAGAGAAGTTTTACGATCCATCATCCGAAGCGAGCGCCCGCCGCTCTCACCGATCCGTTCCCGGCGCATATTCATATGAATCTCCTGGCGCGCACGCAGGGGCAGGGCATCGGCAGTGCGCTTCTCGATCGATGGCTCTCGCATGCCCGCGCCCGTGGCGTCAGAGGCGTGCATCTCGGGGCAAATGTTGGCAACCACAATGGCATACGCTTCTGGGCATCGCGCGGATTTTCCCGGCTCGAACTGCCGCCGGAGCTGACGTCCGGAAACACCGTCTGGTTCGGCCAATCTCTCTAATCTGTGGATTCCACAGTTTTAAATCTATCGAATCTCATCGCCTCGTTGTTCACTTGTATGCGGCTTGCTATTCACCGGCTGGTGACAAGTTGGGGCCGAGATGATGTCAAGCGCAAACGCCGTTCTGAGAAAACCGATCGAAACGCCGGCTGAGCCGGAGAAGCGGGTGCGCAATCGCGCCGCCACCGAGCAGGCGATCCTGGATGCTGCGAAACGGCTGTTGGCGGAAGAGGGATTCCAGAATTTCGGCATCAACGCCGTCGCCCGCGGCGCCGGTTGCGATAAGCAACTGATCTATCGCTACTATGGCGGTCTCGATGGCCTGGTCGAGGCGATCGGCACTGATCTCGGCGGTTGGGTGCAGGATCGCATCCCCGACGATACCGGCGGCATGTTCCTACTGACCTATGGCGACCTGATGGAACGGCTGGCCCTGCTTTTCCTCGATGCATTGCGCGCCGATCCGCTGATGCGTCGCATCGTCGCTTGGGAGGTGTCCGAAAATACAGAGCAGGTGCGCCGGCTATCGGAAGCCCGCTCAAAGGCGCTTGCCGGCTGGATCGAGCGCATGCGCGGTTCGCTCACCCCGCCCAAGGGGATAGATACGGTCGCCGTCAATGCCATGATCTTTGCCGCTATTCAGCATCTCGTTCTTTCGGCGACCATCAGCGGCCAATGCGCCGGTCTTGCCCTGAAAACGGCGAAGGATTGGGAGAAGGCCGCGACCGCGCTGAAGCGGATCGTGCGCGGCGTCTACGGCTGACATCGCCGCCGCGCAGAAGATATCCACAGCCCCGTCTGGCCGTTAACCTTAACAATTGGTTTACGTTGCGCAGCACCGGTTAAATGGCCACTCTATGTGGACCGATTGTTAACCATTAAGCGTGCAGCCATGGGGCCCAGACCCGCAAAAATAGTGCTTCTTGTCGCGGCGATGATGTTCTTCGCCGTGCTGGCACTAGATATAACGCTACCGGCACTGGTGCTGAGCGCCATGGCATTGTCGAACTGGCTGGTCCTTTCGACTGAAGCGGCGCAATACCAGCGTCGAAGGGGAACCGCATGAAGTGGTTGCTGATATTCTGGGCCGCGCCGGTCTCGTTTCTCGGGGCTTGGTACTACCTGTCCTACTACGACATGAGTTTCGGCATCTTCATGTTCACGCGGCAGACGCACGACCTCGTCTTCCAGATCTACGGCAAGATCCTCGGCATCCCACCGGAAAGCATTCCGCCGCTGGTCGCCCGCGCCATCGCCTTCGACAGCCTGCTGGTTTTCGCCATCTTCGGCTTTCGCAAGCGCGCCGTCATTCTGGAATGGTGGAACCGCCGTCAAGTCTCGAGGTCGGGAAAGACCGGCCTGCCAAGCGCTGAAAGCCTATCCAAAGCTCCCTGAAGAATGAAGCTCGCGGCGGCCGAGTCGATCCGCTCGGCACGCTTGGCGCGCGACACATCCATTTCCAGCAGCGCCCGTTCGGCGGCGACCGTCGACAGCCGCTCATCCCAGAAGACGAAGGGCAGGGCGGTCTTGTCGGCCATGCTGCGCACGAAGGCCCGCGTMGCCTGCACGCGAGGCCCTGCCGAACCGTCCATGTTCATCGGCAGGCCGATGACGAAGGCCGCGACTTTTTCCTTTTCGGCGAAGGCAACCAGCACCTGGGCATCCTGGGTGAATTTCACCCGCTTGATCACCGGGCGAGGCGTGGCGAACCGCCGGCCGAGATCGGACATGGCGAGCCCGATCGTCTTGGTGCCGAGATCGAGCCCGGCKATCGGCTGACCGGGCAGGAGCATCACGGCGAGGTCTTCGATGGTCAGCGTCGTCATCAGCTCTCGTCCCCCGTCAAAACAAATTGAAGTCCGCGCCGCTTTTCTTTGTGGCGGTTTCGGATATGTCCTAAGACACCAGTCTTGCATTAGAAATCAAGTATTAAGGAGAAAATCCATGAAGATCACTTGGCTCGGCCATGCAGCCTTTCGCATCGAAACGGCTAGCGCCAAAATCCTTATCGACCCTTTCCTGAGCTACAATCCATCCTTCGCCGGCACGGGGCTAAATATCAAGGATGTAGCCGCCGGCATCACCCACATTCTCTTGACCCACGGTCACGGCGACCATGTCGGCGACACCGTTCAGATTGCCAAGGACACGGGCGCGGTTGTTCTCGCCAATGCCGATCTTGCTGCCTGGCTTAGCAGCAAGGGTGTCGAGAAGCTGGAAATGGGCAATACCGGCGGCACGGTCGGTCTCGGCGGTTTCTCTGCCACCTTCACGAATGCGCTGCACTCCTCCGCCCAACTCACCGAGGACGGTGTTTCGCATTCTCTCGGCAACGCGAACGGCCTGATGCTGCATTTCGACGACGAGCCGACGCTGTTCCACATGGGCGACACGGACATCTTCTCCGACATGGGCCTGATCAACGAACTGCATCAGCCTGATATCGGCATTGTGCCGATCGGCGACCGCTTCACCATGGGCGGCGCCGTTGCCGCGCTCGCCTGCCAGCGCTTCTTCAACTTCAAGACCGCCATTCCGGGCCACTACGGCACGTTCCCGATCATCGACCAGACCGCGGAAAAGTTCATCGCCGGCCTGGAAGGCTCGAAGACGGCGGTCGCGGCTCCGAAGCCCGGTGAGACCATCTCGGCGTAACGATACCCGTTGCGTATAGCGGACATGGCCTTTATAGCGTGAGGAAAATCCACTGTTGGTGGATATCAACTATCCGGAGAATGCCATGTCCGTCGATCTCGCCACCGTCAAACGCGTCGCCCATCTTGCGCGTATCGCCGTCAATGAGGACGAAGCGCAGAGAATGATGGGCGAACTGAACGGCATTCTGGGCTTCGTCGAGCAGCTTTCCGAAGTGAATGTCGATGGTATCGAGGCCATGACCTCCGTCACGCCGATGGCGATGAAGAAGCGGACTGATGGTGTCACCGATGGCAGCAAGGCCTCCGACATCGTCGCCAATGCGCCGAATACCGACCAGAATTTCTTCCTGGTTCCCAAAGTTGTTGAATAACGGCCGGACGAGCCTGTTCCGACCCATTGCCCTCATTAGACCTGAAGCGAAACAAGATGAGTGAACTGACCAGCCTGACCATTGCCGAAGCCCGCGACAAGCTGCGCGCCAAGGACATCACCGCCACCGAATTGACCGAGGCCTATCTTTCGGCGATCGAGGCGGCCAATGCTCAGTTCAATGCCTATGTGAAGGTGACGCCGCAAAAGGCGCTCGCAATGGCCAAGGTGTCGGACGCCCGCCTTGCGGAAGGCAAAGCCGGCGCGCTGGAAGGCATTCCACTCGGGATCAAGGACCTGTTTGGCACCGAAGGCATTCATACCCAGGCCTGCAGCCACATCCTGGACGGTTTCGAGCCGCACTACGAATCGACCGTCACGCAGAACCTTTGGAACGACGGCGCCGTCATGTTGGGCAAGCTCAACATGGATGAGTTCGCCATGGGTTCCTCCAACGAGACCTCCTATTACGGCCCGGTGATCAACCCCTGGCGCGCCGCCGGTTCCAACCAGCAGCTCGTTCCCGGCGGTTCCTCGGGCGGTTCGGCCGCTGCCGTCGCCGCGCATCTCTGCGCCGGCGCCACGGCTACCGACACCGGCGGCTCCATCCGCCAGCCGGCCGCCTTCACCGGCACGGTCGGTATCAAGCCGACCTATGGCCGTTGCTCGCGTTGGGGCATTGTCGCCTTCGCCTCGTCGCTCGACCAGGCCGGCCCGATTGCTCGCGATGTTCGCGACGCAGCCATCCTCCTGAAGTCGATGGCAAGCGTCGACGCCAAGGACACKACCTCGGTCGATCTGCCCGTGCCGGATTACGAAGCCTCGCTCGGCAAGTCGCTCAAGGGCATGAAGATCGGTATCCCGAACGAATACCGTGTCGACGGCATGCCGGAAGAGATCGAAACCCTTTGGCAGCAGGGCATTGCCTGGCTGAAGGATGCAGGCGCAGAGATCGTCAACATCTCGCTGCCGCACACGAAATATGCCCTGCCGGCCTATTACATCGTCGCGCCTGCCGAAGCGTCCTCGAACCTCGCCCGTTACGACGGCGTGCGCTACGGCCTGCGCGTCGATGGCAAGGACATCGTCGACATGTATGAAAAGACGCGCGCTGCCGGCTTCGGCCAGGAAGTGAAGCGCCGCATCATGATTGGCACCTACGTTCTGTCGGCCGGCTACTACGACGCCTATTACCTGCGCGCCCAGAAGGTTCGCACGCTGATCAAGCGCGATTTCGAACTCGCCTTCAACGCCGGCGTCGACGCCATCCTGACGCCCGCCACGCCGTCCTCGGCCTTCGGCATCGCCGACGAAAACCTCGCTTCCGATCCGGTCAAGATGTACCTCAACGACATCTTCACGGTAACGGTCAACATGGCCGGTCTCCCCGGCATCGCCGTTCCCGCCGGCCTCGACCCGAAGGGCCTGCCGCTCGGCCTGCAGCTCATCGGCAAGCCATTCGACGAGGAAACCCTGTTCAAGACCGCCCACGTCATCGAACAGGCCGCCGGCAAGTTCACGCCGGCGAAGTGGTGGTAAGTAGCATATCCGGAAAGGTCGATAGCTGAAAGTGACGGGCCAGACCTCGTGGTTCGAGGCCCTGTCACCTTCGCTATCGCTTCGGTGCCAGAGCACCTCACCATGAGGTCTGGAGCGGCCGAATATCTGACGGCAAGCGAGGGGAGTAGCCCTCATGGTGAGGTTTGAAGCCCTTTGAGCATAGCGAAATGGCGGAGCCTCGAACCACGAGGGCGGATGATGCGGCCTACCTATTATCCAACTGCGCCCTCACCAGCCGCAATCCGTGCTCGGTAATCCGATACGGATGACCGTCGGAGGATTTGATGGCTCTTAGGCGTTTGAGTTTGCGGAAGAGATCGAGGCCGAAGCCGGGATAAAGCCAGCCGTCGCGTGTAAAGCAACGGACGGTCTCGATCTTCTTGTTTTCGGAGCGATTGATTTCAATGCGGCCGCCTTGGGCGAGCAGATGCAGAATGCGCTGTTCGGCGCGGGAAATATCCATGGTTTTCAAGATCCGGAAAGCGCCGTAAGGCGCGACAAAACGATCCGACATTCCCTTGGGGAATTCGGGGCTTCGTTTCGGGCCCAGCGCGCAAGAAAGACTTGCGGGCAGGGCCTTTACCGGGTMTGAGAAAAGGTGGACATCAAGACTCCATTGATGCCTAACATCTAAAGCAGGTTGTATTCTCGGTCAAGTTTCACTCCTGTTAGCCATCCTGCGCCTGTTCTCATTTGGCGGCTGGAAAAAGCCCTTTTCCGGTGTTTTACTGCTGAAAACGGCGGGGGCCTGATGATCCATATTCGCAATGCCCACGAGGGAGAGACGGAGATATTAGTCAATATCGGCCTGCGGTCGTGGCAAACGGCCATGCGGTCGATCGGTGGCACGGATGCTCTGCTCGAAAGTGCCAGAGAAGCCTTCTCGAATTTCACCCGCAGGTCATGGCTGACTATCACGATTGTGGAGCTGAACGGACTTGTTGCCGGCTGGGCTGCTCGCGAGGCGTTAGACGAGAATATCTCCGATTTCTGGATCGATCCCGATCACCTGCGGCAGGGGCTTGGTTCGGCACTGCTGGCGCAGATCGAGAAGGATGTTCTGGAGCAGGGGCTGGAGAAGGTCGCGGTGCAGACCCACGCAGGCAATACCGACGCGATCGAGTTCTTCAAAGCACACGGCTATGCCATCCATTGGCTCTCCGTTGACTATTCCCCGAAGCTCGATCGCGACGTGCCGACGGTCGGCCTTTCGAAACCGCTGCTCGATAGTAGCGAAGGGACATATGGCACGGGCATATAACGGCAGCGGGGTGCTGAAAGTCTTGCGCCGCACCGCCAATTGCTCTACCTCACAAAGTTCAGAAGAACAGCATTTCAAGAGCCTCTCATGACCATTGTCGACGTCCGCACGCCAGATCCGAAGCGTTTCATTCCCGGTGCCACCGGCGATTGGGAAGTTGTTGTCGGGATGGAAGTCCATGCCCAGGTGTTGAGCAAATCCAAGCTCTTCTCCGGCGCTTCGACAGAGTTTGGCAAGCCGCAGAATTCCAACGTGTCGCTGGTCGACGCCGCCATGCCCGGCATGCTGCCCGTCATCAATGAGGAATGCGTCAGGCAGGCGGTCCGCACCGGCCTCGGTCTGAAGGCTCAAATCAACAAGCGCTCGGTCTTCGACCGCAAGAACTATTTCTATCCCGACCTGCCGCAGGGCTACCAGATCTCGCAGTACAAGGATCCGATCGTCGGCGAAGGCAAGATCGTCATTTCGCTCGGTCCGGATCGCCAGGGCCAGTTCGAGGACATCGAGATCGGCATCGAGCGCCTGCACCTGGAGCAGGACGCCGGCAAGTCGATGCACGACCAGCACGCCACCATGTCCTACGTCGACCTCAACCGTTCCGGCGTGGCGCTGATGGAAATCGTCTCCAAGCCGGACATGCGCTCGTCGGACGAGGCGAAGGCCTATATGACCAAGCTGCGCTCGATCGTGCGTTATCTCGGCACTTGCGACGGCAACATGGACGAAGGCTCCATGCGCGCCGACGTCAACGTCTCCGTCCGCCGTCCGGGTGGAGAGTTCGGCACGCGCTGCGAGATCAAGAACGTCAACTCGATCCGTTTCATCGGCCAGGCGATCGAATACGAAGCCCGCCGCCAGATTGCGATCCTCGAGGACGGTGGCACGATCGATCAGGAAACCCGGCTGTTCGATCCGAACAAGGGCGAAACGCGATCCATGCGCTCCAAGGAAGACGCGCATGATTACCGCTATTTCCCCGATCCGGACCTGCTGCCGCTCGAATTCGACGACGCATTTATCGATGCCTTGAGAGCCAATCTGACGGAACTGCCCGACGACAAGAAGGAGCGTTTCGTTCGTGAAATGGGCCTGTCGATCTATGACGCCTCCGTGCTCGTCTCGGAAAAGGCGATTGCCGATTATTTCGAAACGGTCTCTGCCGGCCGCGACGGCAAGATCGCKGCAAACTGGGTGATCAACGACCTCTTGGGTGCCTTGAACAAAACCGGCAAAACCATTGAAGAGACTCCGGTTTCGCCCGCCCAGCTCGGCGCCATCATCGACCTGATCAAGGCCGAAACCATCTCCGGCAAGATCGCCAAGGACCTGTTCGAAATCGTGCTCAACGAGGGCGGCGATCCTGCCGAGATCGTCGAAGCCCGCGGCATGAAGCAGGTCACCGACACTGGCGCCATCGAGAAGGCGGTCGACGAGATCATCGCCGCCAATCCGGATCAGGTCGCCAAGGTCAAGGCTAAGCCGACGCTTGCTGGCTGGTTCGTCGGTCAGGTAATGAAGTCGACCGGTGGCAAGGCCAATCCGCAGGCGGTACAAGGTCTCGTCAAGGCCAAGCTCGGCATCGAAGAGGAATAGGCTCCGTGTATTTCGTCCGCACGGCCGGCGAGAAGGATCTCGGGAAGGTCCGCGACCTTCTCGTCGAGACTTGGCATGCGGCTTACGACCGGCACTTTGGCGCGGCGAAGGTCGATGAACTGATCGAGTTTCTGCTCTCGCCGGCCAAGCTGAAGGCGCGGTTGGCGAAGCGGCAATCGGAGTTCCTGGTCGCCGACAATGGCGAGGATATCGGCGGCATGGGTTATGCCGTCATGTCCGAGCAGATGACCAAGACCGTTCTCCTACATATGCTCTATGTCCGTCCCTCACTGCAACGCAACGGCATCGGCCGCGACATCTTCGCCGAGCTGGAAACCTGCTTTCCGGACGCCGAAGTCATGCGCCTCGACGTCGAACCCAAAAACGCCGAAGCGATCGCCTTCTACAAAGCCCACGGCTTCACCGAGGTCGGCCGCAACGAGAATGCGGGGCAGGGACAGTCGGGCATTCCGGCGTTGGTGTTTGAGAAGCGGCTGACTACGTAACTGGCGTGGCGGGTGCAGCGCTCGCATACTGCTTGTGGAACGCCAGCATGAGATCAAGAAGTTCCTTCCTTGAAACCGAAAGGTTTGCCATCGCGATGTAAACGCGCTGTGTACCGTCTTTGTTGTCTTTTATCCGAAGTCTCGCAGCAGGCGTCGTTTGCTCCAAGTGTACGCCAGAGCGCAACCAAAACTTGATGTTACGCCTATCCCTATATTTGGACAGGCTGAGATCGCTTGGAATTGTCAATTTCCCATACAGTCCAGACATGGCCAAGAGGCGCAGAGTACCACGGGAGATGAAACGGAGGATCTCCGCATTAGGAGAATTGGGCTCGAATTTCAGTGCGTCCACATCGATGTGCTCTATGGCGGACCACGGAATGAAACCCAGCCCAAATCGGCTATCCAATATGCCTTCCGGGCCGATAGTCACGATCGCGCTATTGGATTGAGAGGTTATTGTTCGAAGCGCGACAACGACATAGAAGGATACAGGCAGCAAAAGTAAAATTAAAAGAAGCTTAAATGCCGCGTCGGTGTTTGGCACTACGAGCAAAAATAAAAGCAGCCCCATCAGGGATATTTGCAGGACTGTTTTTAGGTGCAGTTCGGGCATGAAGTATTGAAATGAGTGTGTTTCGCTCGCAGACATACGGCCTTCCAGAGTCACAGCGTTGCCGTTCAGTTAGACGTAGGTAGAAAACATTGCCGCCACAAGATCTACTTATCCGCGCAGCCAGAGAAGCTGACCTTCCTTCCTTGATCGCCCTCTTCGCCGCCGATGCTCTCGGCGGTCACGGCGACACGACCGATCCCGCCGCATATGAAGACTACCTCCGCGCCTTTCGCACGATCCAATCCTCGCCAGATCAAACACTCTATGTCGCCGAGTTCCGCGGCGAGGTCGTCGGTACATTCCAGACCATGATCACGACATCGCTGACCGGCCGCGGTTCTTCCTCGATGATCATCGAGGCGGTTCAGACGCGCTCGGATCTGCGCGGACAGGGGATTGGTGCCGCGATGATCAATTTTTGCATTGCCGAGGCAAAAAGCCGCGGCATGCGGTTGGTGCAACTGACGTCGAATGCTCTTCGCAAGGATGCCCATCGCTTCTATGAGAGATTGGGTTTCAAGCCGAGCCATCTTGGCTTCAAGATGGCTTTGAAATGACCGCTTTTCCCGCTGGAATCACTGGACAAGGCGGCATAGTGGCGGCATAAGCGAGGGATCGAATTCTGGTTTCGCACGCACTCCCAGCGGGCATAAGGAAAAGACATGTGGAATTTACTCGTACAAACCTTCACCTGGTGGAATGGTCAGACGATGGGCACCCGCTTTGCGACCTGGCGGTTCGGCAAGCGCGTCGGCGAGGATGAATTCGGCAATGTCTACTATGAGGGCGGCACGTCGTCCTACGGTCTTCCGAAGCGCTGGGTGATCTACAAGGGTTATGCCGAAGCTTCCGCCATTCCTCCGGGCTGGCACGGCTGGATGCACCACCGCACCGACGTTCCGCCGACCAAGGACAACTACGTTGCCAAGGAATGGCAGAAGGCGCATCGCGCCAATCCGACTGGCTCGCCGCAGGCCTATCGCCCGCCGGGCTCGTTGGCCGTTGCCGGCGAACGTCCGCGCGTGACCGGCGACTACGACGCCTGGACGCCGGGCAACTGAGCACGGAAGGCCGGCCCGTCCTTTGGCCACAATTGGCCTTTAGAGTAGTTCCAGGAAAAGTGCGAAGCGGTTTTCCGTCCGGAATGCGTAAAAAAACAAAAAGATAGAGCGGGGAAAGCGATTCCAGGGAACGCTGATCCGCTCTTGGCGCAGAACATGCCGGCTCGTGCTCGGCGCTTTGACCGAGACCAAGCGGAGATTGGCGGATATGACGTTTTTCACGCGGAGCGCTTCTTTGCGTGCGATATCGGGAGTGGCGCTTGCCCTTGCTGCGGGCGCTGTCTTGCCGCCGTCTGCAGAGGCTGCCCGCATCTCCAACCCCGTCGCCGTTTTCTCCGGCCTCGACAAGATCACCGGCCGCATCACCACGTTCGATGTCTACATCAACGAGACCGTGCAGTTCGGCGCGCTGCAGGTGACGCCGAAGGCCTGCTATTCGCGTGACGATACCGAGCAGCAGAAGGTCGACGGTTTCGTCGAGGTGGACGAGATCACCCTCGACCGCCGCATCCGCCGCATCTTCACCGGCTGGATGTTTGCCGACAGCCCAGGCCTCAACGCCGTCGAACATCCGATCTATGACGTCTGGCTGAAAGAGTGCAAGCAGAAGTCGGATATCCCGCCGCCGGACAGCGCCGGCGCCAAGTAAAACGCTTCTCTCCAAATATCGCAAAGCGGCAAGATTGGCTCACGAAGGCAACACCGTCGCGAGCAATCCTGTGGCAATCCGCTCAGCCGTCCTTCCTGCCCAAAGCAGCTACTTTCCAAATCGAATGCCGGTCGGTGTCGTCGGAGAGATCGATGACGATGCGCGAGCCGTCTTTGATCCTTCGCCGCATGGCATCGGCGCGATCCGGATGGATCAGAAGTTTTGCGCCGTGGTTCAGCGCCTGTAGCCGGGAGCGTGAGATGCTGAGTTCGGACGCAAGCAAGCGGTCGAGGCGGGAGTTGAAAGGAAGCGCAACCGCCAGACCAATTTCCAGCATCGTCCAGCCATCCGGTTCGTTCAACGCCTCTTTCTCGATATCTGCATCGGCAAATTCGTCGACGCGTTGAGCCTTGCGCCGCAGCCCGTTGAGATCGAATTCCCAGGCCCGTATCCAGTCGGGATCGTTGCCCTGCAGTGCTTCCAGAACAAGAGGATTGAGATCACGAATCGCCTGACGCTCAAAGAGCGTTCGGTTCCATGTCTTATCGCAATCCACGCATTTATAGACGAGCCAGGCATCGAGCTTCTTGCCGTTGGCGTTGAGCCGGACCCTGCCGCTCGACTTAAAAGGCTTGAGGCATCCGCATCCGCTGCAGGCGATCCATGGCTGAGGGGCAGTTCGAGGATTGATGGTCCATCGGACCTGGAGAATATTGCACATACCGTCTTGGTCTTCCGTTCGGAAGTTCACCAAGTTGGCGGTAAGACAAGCCCACTACGGGCGCGGCGTGGCGATGTTTCGGACGGCTGAAGAACTGAGACAGCAATGGCTGCGCATGGCGCATTTCAACAATGCCAAACCGGTCTCAGGCCACCACCCGATGAACATGATCATACGTCCGGCAGCGATGACGCTGGCCTGACATACAGGGTGAAACTGGATGAGACCGGTATTTACGACGGCAAAGTGGAACCTCGATGCACCAACGCTCTTCAGGCGAGCATTAGCAGATAAAAACGCGGATTTGAAGCCGTTGGCGCCCCGGAAAGCCTATGGCGCTTTCAGCGCGCGCCAGACGGCCGGAGCCGTTCTCAGGCGTCGGTACTTTTATCCCGGCGAAACGCACCAAGGATCTTTCGCCCTATGGCAGCAATCCCGGCGACAACGACGATCAGCCCTTTTTTCAACGCCAGCAGCGCTACGCCGAAGCTCTTGAAGAAGCCGAGGACGACCGCCAGGAAGCCGAGCTTTGCGGCGATCTTCACGCCGGCGCCGGCGGCGATCATACCCGCCATGCTGTAGGCAGCGATCTTGTCGCCGTTGACAAAGTCGGCATAGCGCTTGCCGCTGTCATATTGCACGGCGTTGATGACATTCGGGATGGCATTGTTGATGTCTTGCAACTGGTTGAGGCCGGCCACGAAATCGAGTTCCATGACGCCTTCGCGACCGAGCACGCGCACCGAATAGTTCAGCGTATGCAGACCATTGGTGTCCTTGCCGAAGACAAGGTCGCGGGCCCAGTGAAGCGCATGGGTCGCCTTGTCGTAGTGCGGCGGCTCGGCCCAGCCGACCAGAGTGATCGGAGCGTAGCCTTGCTGCTCGCGTTCGGGATTTTGTTCCTTGATCCCATCCTGGATTTGCTTCAGCAGGGCGTTATAGTCTGTCGACGCGGCGTCATCGTCGGAGACATGGCCGCTGCCATCATATTCGACGACCGCACCCCAGGTGCGCGGATCAATCGGCGCATATTTCGCTGGGAAGATCATGCCGAGCGTACCTTCGGCCGCGCTGGCCGGATTACCCCAGAGCTGAACCAGCACTTTGCGCGTATCTTCCGGATTGAGATAGTAGAGCTGGTCAGAGACATTCAGCATCGCGTCGGCGCCGGGCAATTTGATCGGTCCCTGCTGAAAATCGATGGTCTTCAGCACGGCTCCTCTGCCGCTCTCCGGAGCGTCGGTGCCGAACATGTCGTGAAAGGATTTGGCGTTGGCCTGCGTTGCGGCCAATGCGGCGAGAAATACGATTGCAAGATATTTTTTCAAGATACTACCCCCGGCTGTTGTGCCGAACGTAGCGGATTCTTGATTTAAATCAATGTATGTATGGGGGTTCTCAACTGCCGGTGAAGCTCAGATTGGGCGATTCCATCGCTTTCTCAAGCATCCTGGCATATTGATCCTTCGGCACGTCGATTGCGCCGAATGTCCTCAAATGCTCGGTGGTGAATTGAGTATCGAGGAGAGTGAAGCCACGCTGCTTGAGGCGCTCGACGAGATAGACGAGACAGATCTTCGAGGCGTCCGTGCGGCGTGAGAACATGCTCTCCCCGAAGAAGGCCGAACCCAGCGATACGCCGTAGAGCCCGCCAACCAGTTTGCTACCCTCCCAGGCCTCGACGGAGTGGGCGTGGCCGATATGGTTCAGGGTCGAATAGAGCGACTTGATGGTCTTGTTGATCCAGGTGCTTGGCCGACCGCTGGTCTGCTCGGCACAGGCGGCAATGACCGCGTCGAAATCCGTGTTGAACCTGATATCGAAGGGCTTGTGGCGGATGGTCTTCGCCAGGCTTTTCGAAACGTGGAAGGTGTTGAGCGGCAGCACGCCGCGCAGTTCCGGTTCGACCCAGAAGATTTCCGGATCGTCAGCCGATTCCGCCATCGGGAAGAGACCGATGGAATAGGCGCGCAGCAGAATCTCAGGAGTAATGCCCGGATTTCTGCCGCGCGGTCCTGCCATAGGTCAAGCCGAGCCTTTCGCCAGATAGTCTTCCAGCCAATGGATATCATAGTCGCCATTGGCGATATCCTGATTGGAAACCAGATCCTGGAACAGAGGCAGAGTGGTTTTGATGCCATCGACCACGAACTCATCGAGCGCGCGGCGCAGGCGCATCATGCATTCGACGCGGGTGCGGCCATGCACGATCAGCTTGCCGATCAGGCTGTCGTAGTAGGGCGGAATTCTGTAGCCCTGATAGGCGCCAGAATCGATGCGCACGCCAAGGCCACCCGGCGCATGGAAATGCGTGATCGTACCGGGGGAGGGCACGAAAGTGCGTGCGTCCTCGGCATTGATGCGGCATTCGATGGCGTGGCCGTGGAAATGCACGTCCTCTTGTGTCACGGAAAGACCGCCGCCCGAGGCGACGCGAATCTGCTCATGCACGAGATCGATGCCGGTGATCGCTTCCGTGACCGGATGCTCGACCTGCAGGCGGGTGTTCATTTCGATGAAATAGAACTCGCCGTTTTCATAGAGGAACTCGATCGTGCCGGCGCCGCGATACTTGAGCTTCCTCATGGCGTCGGCGCAGATCTGGCCGATCTTCATGCGTTGCTCGACGTTGAGCGCCGGTGAATTGGCTTCTTCCCAGACCTTCTGGTGGCGGCGCTGCAGCGAGCAGTCGCGCTCTCCGAGATGCACGGCATTGCCTTCGCCATCGCCGAACACCTGGATTTCGATGTGGCGCGGCTTGCCGAGATATTTTTCCATATAGACGGATTCATTGCCGAAGGCGGCTGCGGCTTCGGTGCGTGCCGTCGACCAGGCTTCGAGGACATCCGCTTCCGTACGTGCCACTTTCATGCCGCGTCCGCCGCCGCCAGCGGTTGCCTTGATCAGCACGGGATAGCCGATTTCCTTGGCGGTCCTCAGCGCGTCCGCCTCGGTCTTCACTTCGCCGTCCGAGCCGGGAACGACGGGAATACCGAGCTGCTGCGCAGTCGTCTTGGCGGTGATCTTGTCGCCCATGATGCGGATATGATCCGCCGTCGGGCCGATGAAGGTGATGCCATGTGCTTCGAGAATGTCGGCGAACTTGGCGTTCTCCGACAGGAACCCATAGCCCGGATGAACGGCGTCGGCACCGGTGATCTCGCAGGCCGCGACGATCTGGTGGATGTTGAGATAGCTTTCGCGCGACGGCGGCGGGCCGATGCACACGCTTTCATCCGCCAGGCGCACATGCATAGCGTCGGCGTCGGCGGTCGAATGCACCGCAACACTCGCAATGCCGAGCTCCTTGCAGGCGCGCAGCACACGAAGGGCGATCTCTCCGCGATTGGCTATGAGAATCTTCGAAATCATGGGCATAGGGTTTACTCGATGACGACCAGGGCTTCGCCGTATTCGACCGGGCGTCCGTCCTGAATGAGGATTTCGGTCACAATACCGGACTTTGGCGCGGGAATCTGGTTCATCGTCTTCATCGCTTCGATGATGAGCAGCGTCTGGCCTTCCTTGACGGAGGCGCCGATCTCGATGAAAGCGGCAGCGCCTGGAGCGGGTGCCATGTAGACCGTACCCACCATCGGTGCGCTGACGACGTTATCCGGATTGCGCGACTTGCCGGCAGGCGCGGCGGCTGCAGCGGGAGCGGCGGCGACAGGAGCTGCTGCGGCATAGGCAGGTGCTGCGATCGGTGCCTGAACATATTGAGTCGTGCCGGCGCGCGATACGCGGATGCGCAGATCTTCCTGCTCGACTTCGATCTCGGTCAGATCGGTCTCATTGAGAATATTGGCGAGGTCGCGGATCAGCGCCTGGTCGATACCCATTTTCTTATCAGCCATGGATGTTTTGCCCTGTATTCTTGTTATTGGGTGATGGATTTCAGCGCGTGCAGCGCCAGGATGTAACTGTAGGGTCCAAAACCGCAGATCATGCCCTTGGCGGCGGGCGCGATCATCGATTTGTGCCGGAATTCTTCGCGTGCGTGGATATTGGAGATGTGAACCTCCACCACCGGAATGGAAATGGCGCGGATCGCGTCATGAAGCGCGATCGACGTATGGCCATAGGCGCCGGGGTTTATCGCGATGCCGGCAGCGACGTCTGCCGCTTCGTGCATCCAATCGACAAGCACGCCTTCATGGTTGCTCTGCCGAAAGTCGATCACAAAGCCAAGGCTTTCGCCCACGGTTTTGCAGTCGGCTTCGATATCCTTGAGCGTCTTGCCGCCATAGATGCCCGGCTCGCGCTTGCCGAGGGCATTCAAATTGGGTCCATTCAGGACAAAAATGGTTTGCGCCATCAGAGGTTCCGTCAAAGTGCAGCGCAACCTATAGACTCCCGAGGGCCTATAGGAAAGCCCCCAGGACGTAGGTTGCGCGTGTCTAGGTGTGGAAACGCCCGGATTTTGGCGATTTTACGCATAACCCCAAAATCGGTTCGGCTTCGAAAAGGCTTGTGCAGCTTCCGAAGCGCCACTGTGTCCCTTACGCGTCCGGAAAGATGCGCGCCTCAGTGATCGCCACTATTTAGCAGGTGGTCTTGCCGCAACTGCGGACATTGGAGATCTTCTGCTGAATGGCCTCGAGGCCGATCGCGCCGGAGATTGTCTCGTTGCCGATGACATAGGCCGGCGTGCCGGTGACGTTGAGATCGGAGGCGAGTTGGTACGTGGCCTTGACCGAATCATTGTTCGGGCTCTTGGCCATTTCGGCGCGGATTGCCGCTTCGGTGACGCCAAGCGAGGTCGCAACTTCGATGGCGCTGTCTTCCGAGGCGCGGCCGTCGCTGCCAAGCAGCGTATGATGGAATTCGGCATATTTTTCCGGCGCCAGCTTGCGGAAAGCGTCGGAGACCCTAGCCGCGGCAACCGAATCCGGTCCGAGGATCGGGAATTCCTTCAGCACGAAACGCACGTTTGAGTCTTGCTTCAGCAGCGCGTCCATGTCGGGGAGTGCATGGCGGCAATAGGTGCAATTATAATCGAAGAACTCGACGACGGTGACATCGCCCTTCGGATTGCCGATCGTGACGTCATCCTTGGAATTGAAGATGGCATCCTTGTTTTGGGCGACAGCCTGGGCGGACTGAGCGATGCGCTGCTCATCCTGCTTCTTCTCAAGTGCCGCCTGTGCGTCCAAGAGAACTTCCGGATGCGCGACGAGATATTCCTTGATGAACTCTCCGAATTCCTTTTTCTGCTGGTCATCCAGCGCGGCGGCGGGCTGGACCATGGCGAGCGACGCGGCAATGGCGATCGCTGAAGCCGCCAGCAGGGTTTTGGAAAAAAGGGTCATCGGGTCCTCGTTTAAGTAGGTGCTGAGACTCATCGTCCGGTTCGGGATATCACCGCGAGGTTAAAATCCACAAATGTGTTTCGGCAATTTACGGTGCATGTGTATTTCCAGAAACAGGAATTTTCACGACAAAGCCGCAATCGCGGGATTGTGAACACGCTAATATTACGGCAATTGTCTGGCTCCAATCCGATCCGAGAAAGAATTGACCTTGTTTTCCTTATCCAAACGCAGTGATGTCGAACCCTTCCACGCCATGGATGTGCTGGCGGAGGCAACGCGTCGGCGTCAGGCGGGAAATGCCGTCATCTCGATGGCGGTCGGTCAGCCGTCGCATCCCGCGCCGCAGGCAGCCCTTGAGGCAGCGCGCACGGCACTAGGTCACGGTCGCATCGGTTACACGGAGGCACTTGGCACGCTGGCGCTGAAGCAAGCGCTTGCCGGTCATTACCTTGCTCGTCATGGGCTGACCATCGATCCCATGCGGATCGCGATCACCACCGGTTCGTCCGCCGGCTTCAATCTTGCCTTTCTGACGCTATTCGACCCCGGCGACAGCGTCGCCATCGCAAGGCCCGGCTATCCTGCCTATCGCAATATTCTTGCCGCTCTCGGGCTTGATGTCGTCGAAGTGCCTGTGACCGCCGAGACGCAATTCACGCTGACGCCCGAAAGCCTGGAGGCGGCGCAAGCAGCGAGCGGCAAGCGGCTGAAGGGCGTGTTGCTTGCAAGCCCTGCCAACCCGACCGGCACGGTGACCGGTAGGGCGGCGCTGAAGGCGCTCGCCGACTATTGCGCCGACCGTTCGATCGCCTTCATCTCCGACGAGATCTATCACGGACTGACTTTCGTCGGCGAGGAGACGAGCGCGCTGGAGCTAACCGACGAGGCGATCGTCATCAATTCCTTCTCGAAATATTATTGCATGACTGGCTGGCGCATCGGCTGGATGGTGCTGCCGGGGCGCCTGGTGCGTCCGATCGAGCGCGTCGCCCAGAGCCTTTATATTTCAGCGCCGGAACTCTCGCAGATCGCCGCCACCGCAGCGCTTGGGGCAGGGGCAGAACTGGACGTCTACCGCGAAAGCTATCGCCGCAACCGCGATTTCCTGATGCGCCGTCTGCCCGAAATCGGCTTCTCCATCGCTTCGCCGATGGACGGCGCTTTCTACGCCTATGTCGATGTCAGCCGTTTTACCAACGACAGCATGGCTTTCGCCCGTAAGATGCTGGCCGAAATCAACGTTGCCGCCACACCGGGCCTCGATTTCGATCCGATCGAGGGGCACCGCGTGATGCGTATCTCCTATGCCGGCTCGAACGCAGAGATCGAGGAAGCAGTGGAGCGCATGGCGGCGTGGTTGAAATAGACTCTTAGATCAGAGGTTTGCGGCGGGTTTTGAAAGTATTTTGGAGAGTTGTGGACAAGGTTCGAGGGCGACCGAACCGGGCCGCCCCGTCCTTCGAGGGTCGCTTCGCTCCCGCCTCAGGATGAGGCGGAGCCGGCTTCACGACTTGCTGTAAAGCACCGTAAAGCAAAGGATAACTCGCGGTCGGATGCGAAGGGTTAGCCCTCATCCTGAGGCGGGAGCAAAGCGACCCTCGAAGGACGAGGGCGGGTGTGAGCACCGAAACTCGCGAGAAGGATAAACGACGGAAGAGAAATACCGGTCGTCGACCATACCAGCCTGCGGTMTTCCCAAACAAAAATCCGGCCGCGTTACCACGGCCGGATTTTGTTATTTCGTTCCGAACAGCAGCGTTCAGAAGAAGCCGCGGCGCTGCCACCAACCGGCCTTCTTCGGCTTGGTCGGCTCGCCATCACCATCGCCGCCCTCGCTGGTGCGGGTGGACTTGACCACCGGCTCGGAGGAGGAGACGTTCGACTCGCGGTTGGCGCGAGCCKGCTTGGCTGCTGCCTCGACCGCTTCGGGTTCGGCAGCCGCTACCGGTTCGGCGGCCTTGTCGAGATCGCCGACGACTTCGGCAACTGTTTCGGCTTCGGCTACGGGCGCCTCTTCGGCGATCGGCGCTTCGACAGGCGATGCTTCAGCCTTCGGTTTGCGGCGGCTACGGCTCTTGGCGGGCTTCACGTCTTCGGCGACGACGGCTGCGGTTTCGACAGCCGCCATAGCCGGCTGGCTTTCGACGGCCGCTTCACCTTCGGCGACTGCGATGTCAGCGACGGTCACTGCGACATCGTTTTCGCCGTCATCCTCATCGTCAGCGCCTTCGTCGGAACCGGCTTCACTGCCGGCTGCCAATTCATTGCCTTCGCCGTCGCGATTGCGACGCCCGCCACGCTTGCCGCGGCGACGGCGCTTGCGCTTCTGCTGGCCATCATCGCTGGACGCGGCCGCAGCTTCACTGCTGCCGCTTGCCTCATCCTCTTCGCCCTCATCCGCCTCTTCGTCACCATCTTCGCTGGACGCATCGCCTGACTCGGAAGCAGCCTGGGCGTCACCGCCACGGCCACGACGGCGACGGCGACGCTTGCGCTTGCGGCCACCTTCATTGTTCTCGGAGCGGGCGGTGGGCTGCTGTTCGACAGCAGCGGCCTTTTCCTCGAGCTCTTCATCTTCGTCCTCATCGGCCTCGATGACGATATCATCGTCCTCGTCTTCCGGAATGGCGGCGAAGTTGAACAGGGATTCGATCTTGACCGGATTTTCCACCGGCTCGCCGCGGTCGATCGCGAAATGCTGCGTACCGACGGCGTTGTCCGCACCGATGACGATGGCGACGCCGAAACGGTTTTCGTAGTCGACGATCGTCTGGCGCTTGTGGTTGAGCAGGTAAAGCGCAATGTCCGGCGTCGTCCGCACGGTGATGTCGTGCGTCGTGTTCTTCAGCAGATATTCCTCGATGCCGCGCAGAACATGCAGCGCAACGGAAGACTGCGAGCGCACATGGCCGGTGCCGCCGCAATGCGAGCAGATCTGCGTCGTGCTTTCGAGAACCGAGGCGCGGATGCGCTGGCGCGACATCTCCAGCAGGCCGAAATGCGAGATGCGGCCAACCTGGATGCGAGCCCGGTCGTTCTTCAGGCATTCCTTCAGCTTCTTCTCGACAGCGCGGTTGTTGCGCTTTTCTTCCATGTCGATGAAGTCGATGACGATCAGGCCGGCAAGGTCGCGCAGGCGAAGCTGGCGGGCGATTTCTTCCGCCGCTTCCAGATTGGTCTGCAGCGCGGTGTCTTCGATMGAATGCTCGCGCGTCGAGCGGCCGGAGTTGACATCGATCGAAACCAGAGCTTCCGTCTGGTTCATGATCAGGTAGCCCCCGGAACGCAGCGTCACCTGCGGCTGCAGCATGCGGTCAAGCTGCGCTTCGATGCCGGAGCGCGAGAAGATCGGATGGATGTCGCGATAGGGCTGAACCACCTTGGCATGACTCGGCATCAGCATCTTCATGAAGTCTTTCGCTTCACGATAGCCTTCTTCGCCGGCAACGATGATCTCGCCGATATCCTTATTGTAGAGGTCGCGGATCGAGCGCTTGATCAGGCTGCCTTCTTCGTAGACGAGGCAAGGCGCGGTCGAAGCGAGCGTCAGCGTGCGGACGTTTTCCCACAGGCGCATCAGATATTCGAAGTCGCGCTTGACTTCGACCTTGGTGCGGTTGGCGCCGGCGGTGCGAAGGATGACGCCCATGCCCTGCGGCACTTCGAGCATCTTGGCGATTTCCTTCAGGCGCTTGCGGTCCTGCGGATTGGTGATCTTGCGGGAAATGCCGCCGCCGCGCGCCGTGTTCGGCATCAGAACCGAGTAGCGGCCTGCGAGCGAAAGATAGGTGGTCAGCGCTGCGCCCTTGTTGCCGCGCTCTTCCTTGGCGACCTGCACCAGCAGAATCTGCCGACGCTTGATGACTTCCTGGATGCGATATTGCTTGCGCGGCTTACGCTGCGTGCGGTCCGGAACCTCTTCCATCGCGTCTTCGGCGCCGACGGATTCGATCACTTCTTCTTCCTGGTCGTGATCATCGTCGTCGTCATCGTCATGACGGCGCTTGGAAACATCGACATCCTCGGAGATCGAATCGCTTTCGACCATCGCGGCCATTTCGCCGGACGGTCCTTCTTCATCTTCGCTGGGCGCATCGACCGTTGCGATCGCTTCGGGCGCAGATGCCTCGTCGGCCGGCGCTTCCGCGACAACCTTCTTGCGGCTGCGGCGCGGCTTGGCCTTCTTTGCCGGAGCTTCTTCGGCAGCGGGAGCGGCTACCTCGGAGGCAGCAGCTTCTTCCGCTACAGCGGGTTCTGCTTCAGCCTCGTCCTTGTGGACGATGCCGATGTCGGGCTGTTCCTGCTGGGAAAGATCGAGCGCCGTTTCGACATGTTCGACATCATCGTCGCGGCGATGCTCTTCGGCTTCCGCCTTCAAGAGCGCCTGCCGGTCGGCGAGCGGGATCTGGTAGTAGTCGGGATGGATTTCGGCAAAGGCCAGGAAGCCGTGGCGGTTGCCGCCGTAATCCACAAAAGCCGCCTGCAGCGAGGGCTCAACCCTCGTCACCTTGGCGAGATAGATGTTGCCGCGGATTTGCTTCTTGTGCTGCGACTCGAAGTCAAATTCTTCTATGCGGTTCCCACGAACCACAACGACACGCGTCTCTTCCTCGTGAGACGCATCGATAAGCATTTTGTCTGCCATGTAAGCTGTGCTCCTCGGCGCCGGCATGCGGAAAGGCGCCGACCTGTCGCTAGAACAGGCTGGTTGCACTCCGCCATTGCTGCACCGGATAATGAAAGTCGCGATTGGTTGTTTTGCGATGACAGTGACAGCAGCCAGACAGCAGCCGGGACGTTAGTTCCCCGGGGTCTGTTCACTTCCTGAAAAAGCTGCTGCGGTACCATCCGTAACCAAGCGAGATCGACAATGCCTTAGACCCAACGAACGGGTCCGATGAATGTGCTCTCTAAAGAGCGTTTGGTGGCTCTCCACCGATGAATTTCCCGCGCAAAACCGGAAATTCAGATATCCAGTATAGGGAGCAGAAGTACTGGAGACGGCGGATGACGGCCGCTTATGGCGCCTAGTACTCGAGGCGGCTGCCTTTGCGGCGACTCTATCCCGTCAACACTTCTACCCTAATATGCGTTGTATGTTTTATCTGTCACAATAGCAAGGGGAAAGCCAAGTGTGCCATAATATTGATGGATTCGTCGTATGATGAAGGTGCGGGGACGGCGTTTCCGATTCTTCTCCCGGCACGCCATCACATCAGCACTATCGCGTCATTCGTGGTTTTCCCGTTATTTTTGGACTTCAAAAACAACGTTCAAACCAATATGGGGCGCGATGGACAGTTGTTAAAGGGATTGCGGCATGCGACGGAGAATGGCGTGAGGGCTTTGCGAATTGCAGCGGTGGCCCTCGCAGTGATGGCGCTTCCGATTCTTTCGCCGCTTGCTGCGACTTTGGCCGCAGCCGACCCGTTGCTCGCCTATGGCGCACGCATCGCCGGCGACGATGCCCGCACCCGCATCGTCATCGATATGGATCGTGAGCCGACGTTCTCGGTTCACTATCTCGATAACCCCGTACGTATCATCGTCGATCTTCCGGCAACCGCTTTCGGCTTCCCGGCTGCCGATCTGAAGCCGATCGGCCTCTTCAAGGATATCCGCTACGGCACCATGGAAGAGGATAGCGCCCGCATCGTGCTGACGGCGACCAAGCCGGTGAAGCTGGTCATGGCCAAGGTGCAGCCCGACGAGAACGGCAAGGGGCATCGCCTCGTCCTCGATGCCGAGATGCTGCCTGCCGGGCAATTCGCCGATCTTATCAAGCAGCAAAGCTGGACCAACGATGACACCGCAAAGGATGTCGGTCCGGTGGCGCCGATCGAAAAACCTGATCCAAGCACCTTCCTGGTGGCTGTCGACGCGGGTCACGGCGGTATCGACGCCGGCGCGACCGCCAGCGATGGCGTCACGCAGGAAAAGGATATCACGCTCGCCTTCGCCAAGCTTCTGGCTGACAAGCTGAACGCCCAGCCGGGCATCAAAGCCTTTCTGACGCGCGACAATGATGAATATCTGTCGCTGTCGCAGCGGGTGACCATCGCCCGGCAGAATCATGCGTCATTATTCATCTCGCTGCATGCTGACACGCTGAAGCAGAAGGATATCCGAGGCGCCACGGTCTATACGATCTCGGACAAGGCCTCCGACAAGCTTGCCAGTGAAGTCGCCGACCGAGAAAACAATTCCGACCAGCTCGCCGGCGCCGAGACGCAGGTGCAGCCCGCCGCCGTCGCCGATATTCTGATGGACCTGACACGGCGCGAGACGCAGGCGTTTTCCATCTCGCTGGCGCAGGATGTGCTGAGCTCGTTCAACGGCCAGATCTCCATGATCAACAATCCGCATCGCCATGCCGGCTTCCGCGTGCTGCAGGCGCCGGATGTTCCCTCTATTCTCCTCGAGCTCGGCTTCCTCTCGAACAAGGATGATGAGAAGCTTCTGCTCGATCTCGATTGGCGGCAGAAATTGGCGGATCGGCTGACCGACGCCGTCAAGCAATACCGCGTTTCAACCATTGCGAATGGCGGCTGAAACCATGGATGGCGGGCGCCGTTCGTGTCTTCCATGTAACAGACGCTGCTAATGGGCGGGGATGAAGTGAGGAATACAGGCGGTGGGCCCTATTTTGCTCACATTCCCGTCTTTACACCAAAGTATAGTTTACCGCGGTCGGCATGCACGGCTTTGTGCTGTTGCCGTCTTGCATTAACGCCGTGAGCGTGCAAAACGCCCGTGAATGTGCGATGGTCTCGCACATGCGCCGCAGGAAAAAGAAGCACCGGTAGCATCATATGGTCAGACTGATTGGATATTTCTTTGGGCTGGGCTGCATCCTGTTCCTGGGTGCGGCGGCTGCGGCAGCTATTTATCTGAGCGTCGTTTCCAAGGATCTGCCGGACTACGAGGTCCTTGCCAAATATGCGCCGCCGGTGACGACCCGCATTCATGCGGGCAACGGTGCACTGATGAAGGAATATTCGCGGGAGAACCGGCTGTTCCTGCCGATCCAGGCTATTCCCGATCGCGTCAAGGCCGCTTTCCTCTCGGCTGAAGACAAGAATTTCTACAATCATCCGGGCGTCGATGTCGGCGGCCTGATGCGCGCCGTCGCCGTCAACCTTCAGAATATCGGTTCCGGCCGCCGTTTTGTCGGCGCATCGACCATCACCCAGCAGGTCGCCAAGAATTTCCTGCTTTCGGCTGACCAGACGTTCGATCGCAAGATCAAGGAAGCGATCCTCTCCTTCCGCATCGAACAGGCCTATAGCAAGGACAAGATCCTCGAGCTCTATCTGAACGAGATCTATTTCGGCCTGAATTCCTATGGCATCGCCGGAGCGGCGCTCACCTATTTCGACAAGTCGGTCAACGAACTGACCATTGCCGAATCGGCCTATCTCGCTTCACTGCCCAAGGGCCCGTCCAATTACAATCCGTTCCGTCACCCCGAAGCTGCGATGACCCGCCGCAACTGGGTCATCGACCGTATGGTCGAGAATGGCTATGTCAGCCAGAGCGACGGCGAAGAGGCCAAGAAGCAGCCGCTCGGCGTCGCGCCGCCGAAGAGCGGTCCGTCGCTCTTCGCCTCTGACTATTTTTCCGAAGAAGTCCGCCGCCAGTTGATCGACCAATATGGCGAGAAGACTCTCCTCGAAGGCGGACTTTCGGTCCGCACCTCACTGGATCCGCAGTTGCAGATAGAAGCGCGCAAGGCGCTGCAGGATGGTCTCGTCGACTACGACGAACGCCGCGGCTTCCATGGCCCGATCAAGCAGATCACGACATCGCAGGACTGGGGTTCTGAACTCGCCAAGGTTCCCACCTTGAGTGACGTGCCGGAATGGCAGTTGGCCGTCGTGCTCTCGGTATCCGACCAGACGGTCGATATCGGCCTGCAGCCGAGTGTCGACGCCGCCGGCAAGGTCGCGAATGATCGCAAGCGCGGTACGATCGCTGCCGCCGACATGCGTTGGGCTTACCGCTCGGCCAGCGGCAGCAAGACGGCGAAATCGCCGAGTGGCGTGCTGAGCCCCGGTGACGTGATTTTCGTTCAGAAGACCGGCGATGCCGATTCGAGCGCCTATCGGCTGCGCCAGCCTCCGAAGGTGCAGGGCGGCCTCGTTGTGATGGATCCGCATACTGGCCGTGTGCTGGCCATGGTCGGCGGCTTCTCCTATGCGCAATCGGAATTCAACCGCGCCACTCAGGCTAAACGCCAGCCCGGCTCTTCCTTCAAGCCCTTCGTCTACGCCGCGGCCATGGATAATGGCTATACGCCGGCTTCGGTCATTCTCGACGATCCCCTCGAGATCACGCTCAGCAACGGGCAGGTTTGGAAGCCGGAAAACTACGAAGGCGAGGGCGGTGGCGCCCATACGCTGCGCTTTGCCATCGAACATTCGCGTAACCTGATGACGGTGCGTCTCGCCGCCGATATGGGCATGCCGCTGGTCGCTGAATATGCCGACCGTTTCGGCATCTATGACCGTATGAACCCGGTTCTTGCCATGGCGCTCGGCGCCGGCGAGACGACGGTGCTGCGCATGGTTTCCGCCTATTCGGTCATCGCCAATGGCGGCAAGCAGATCAAGCCGACGTTGATCGACCGCATTCAGGACCGTTACGGAGCGACCATCTTCAAGCATGAGGAACGCGTCTGCGATTCCTGCAATGTGAGCGATTGGCAGAACCAAGATGAGCCTGTCATCGCTGACAATCGCGAACAGGTGCTCGATCCGATGACTGCCTATCAGGTCACGTCGATGATGCAGGGCGTCGTCATCCGCGGTACGGCCGCCGGCAAGATAAAGCTGAATACCGATGTCGCCGGCAAGACCGGCACGACCAATGACGAGAAGGATGCCTGGTTCGTCGGCTTTACGCCGAGCCTCGTMGCCGGTCTTTATGTCGGTTACGACACGCCGAGCACACTCGGCCGCGGCGCGACCGGCGGCTCGATCGCCGCTCCGGTCTTCAACGAGTTCATGCAGGCCGCTACCAAGGATGAGCAGCCGGAGAAATTCCAGGTTCCGGCTGGCATGAATATGATGGCCGTCAACCGTGCAACCGGCATGGCCGCGCAGCCCGGCGATCCCGATGCCATCATGGAAGCCTTCAAGCCCGGTACCGGCCCGGCGACCACCTATACGGTCATTGGCGGCGGCGATGCGTCGGCGCAGGTCGCGCCGGAGGAAATTCTGAAGACCTCGCCGCAGGCCAACCAGGCGGTCACATCAGGCGCGGGCGGTCTCTTCTGATCTGAGCGGATTTGTCCAATGATCATGCCGCGGGGCTTTACAGTCGCGGCATGTATATCTATGTCACCAGCACTCTTTGAATGGAACCGCAGTTCACATCGAACGGCCGAATAAAGAAGCAGGAATATGCGAGCGGAAATCGAGAATGTAGTCGACGAAACCAAGCAGGCCATAAGCCTGCTGAGGAGGCATCTTTGACTGGGATCAGGCGGTAAGACGACTGGACTGGTTGAATAACAAGGCAGAGGACCCGACCCTCTGGAACGATGCCACCGAGGCGCAGAAGCTGATGCGCGAGCGCCAGCAGCTCGATGACGGCATCAACGGCGTGCGCGCGCTTGAGCAGCAGCTTGCCGACAATGTCGAATTGATCGAGCTTGGCGAGGAAGAGGGCGATGCCGATGTCGTGCGCGACGCGGAAGACGCCCTGAAGGCTCTGAAGGCCGAAGCTGCCCGTCGGCAGGTGGAAGCCATGCTTTCCGGCGAGGCCGATTCCAACGATACCTATCTCGAAGTTCATTCGGGCGCCGGCGGCACCGAGAGCCAGGATTGGGCGAACATGCTGCTGCGCATGTATACCCGCTGGGCCGAGCGTCAGCGCTTCAAGGTGGAACTGCTTGAAGTCCATGACGGCGAAGAAGCCGGCATCAAATCGGCGACCCTTTTGATCAAGGGCCACAATGCCTATGGCTGGCTGAAGACCGAATCGGGCGTTCACCGCCTCGTTCGCATCTCGCCCTATGACAGCAACGCCCGCCGTCATACGTCCTTCTCGTCGATCTGGGTCTATCCTGTCGTCGACGACTCGATCCAGATCGAGATCAACGAGAGCGACTGCCGCATCGATACCTATCGTTCGTCCGGTGCTGGCGGCCAGCACGTCAATACGACCGACTCGGCGGTGCGCATCACGCACATCCCGACCGGCATCGTCGTGCAGTGCCAGCAGGAACGCTCGCAGCACAAGAACCGTGCCAAGGCCTGGGACATGCTGCGCGCCCGCATGTACGAAGCGGAATTGATGAAGCGGGAAGAAGCTGCGAACGCCGAAGCCGCCTCGAAGACCGATATCGGCTGGGGCCATCAGATCCGCTCTTACGTGCTGCAGCCTTATCAGCTCGTAAAAGACCTGCGCACCGGCGTTGCCAGCACCGCCCCTGGCGATGTTCTCGACGGCGATCTCAACGAGTTCATGGAAGCCGCCCTCGCGCACCGCATCAGCGGCGCGGCCGATGCGGTGGTGGACGACGTCGATTAAGAAGAGAATCTGATAGAGTGTTGAAAAGCCCCGGAAACGGGGCTTTTTGCTGCGTATAACACGGCAGTCACGAGATGGTTTTAGAGAGCGGGACGGCCAATGCGTCCGGGAGTTCTCGATGTCTGATCCGCATATCCGCGCCATCGCGCTCGCCATTATTCGGCATCCAACCACCGGGTGCCTTTTAGTATTTGAGGGGAGGGATTCCACTCGCGATCTCGTCTATCATCGCCCTCTCGGCGGCGGCATCTTGTTCAACGAGACCGCCGCAGATGCGGCCGGGCGCGAGATTCGCGAAGAGATCGGCATAGTCGTAGAGCCTCTGGCCACGCTGGGAGTTACTGAGTCATTCTTCGTCGTTGGTGGGGTGCTCAGACACGAAATCGCGTTGCTCGTCGAGTGCCGATTCGTCGACGAAACGCTGTACGACCGCACATTCTTTCCGGACCTCGAAGGCAACGATGAACATGGACTTTGGAGAGGCCTCGAAGAAGACACGCTCCTATTTCCGGAGGCATTGAAGGACGTTCTTCGGAATTGATCGGAAGGTCGCGTTCCAGAACCTCTCTACAATAGTGCTCGCGAGTCCGCAGATGCCCAGGTAGGACGGCTATGCTCGAGGTATAGTGTCGGTATCCGTCTCAAGCAAAAATTGGTTAAATGTCAGAAGCGGTGTGTTACCGTTGAGATTGTGATCAAGCTGGTGATAAGCCTCAGGCGGCGCTGGTTTCCGATTTGGCGCAAAAGACAAACCACGTTTAGTGAGAATTTTGCGGGCAGTCTCGCTTGGTGCTTCCCGACGCAGGCGCATATTGATCGCCTCTCTCAACGCAACGATGACAGCATCCGTCACGGTCGTTTGGTCGATCCTTGCCAGTTCTCTGGCAAGCGTATCCGCTTCTTCATTTCGGATGCTGAGCACCATCTGTATAGCTCCCTGCGTCTGGCTTACTAGACAGGCCTGTGTGGCAGTTCTCAATCCGAAAACTGCTCCGCCAATATCCTCTCCGACCATGATCGGTCCGGATCGGAGAGAATGCGTGCCGTCGTGTCCTCGGTCTGGGCGATCTTGACGCTCATGACCGATTTGACTTCGGTATTGTCGGCTACCGCATTGACGGGGCGTTTTTCCGACTCCAGCACAGTGATGTCGATCGTCACCTTGTTGGGCAGCAGTGCTCCGCGCCAGCGGCGGGGGCGGAAAGCGCTGACGGGGGTAATGGCGAGAAGCGGCGCCTCCAGCGGCAGGATAGGGCCGTGAGCGGAGAGATTATAGGCGGTGGAACCAGCCGGTGTCGTCACCATCAACCCATCGCAGATCAGTTCCGGCAGACGGACATGGCCGTCGATCTCKACCTTCAGCTTGGCAGCCTGATAGGACTGGCGAAACAGCGACACCTCATTGATGGCAAGCGCGACGGATGTGCTGCCGTCTGCGTTGCGCGTACTCATCTGCAGCGGGTGAAAAGCATTCTCAACAGCCGCTTCGATGCGTTCGGCCAGGCATTCCGTACGATAATCGTTCATCAGGAAGCCGATCGAGCCGCGGTTCATGCCATAGACGCGCTTACCGGAGTTCATCGTATTGTGCAGCGTCTGCAGCATGAAGCCATCGCCGCCGAGCGCAACGACGATATCCGCATCTTCCTGCGGCGTCTGACCATAAAGGCGAATCAATTCCTCTCGCGCCGATTGGGCCTCCGGCGCGGTCGATGCAAGAAAACAAACGGATTGAAAAGCGCGTGACATGCAATGTCCTTTGAATAATCATACTAGGTAATGATATTCCCCCTATGCGACAAGCCGTTTTGCAAAGACTGGTGAATCCTCAGGGGCTTCGATCTGCGGTATCCAAGCCAAACAGCCGATTTTCCCTTTACAGGAAATCAAAATCTGCTACTTGGCATGCCGATGTGCCCTTGTAGCTCAGTTGGTAGAGCACCTGATTTGTAATCAGGGGGTCGCGGGTTCGAACCCTGCCGGGGGCACCATCACTTTCATCAATATTTTCAATTGCTTGGTGCTGGGTTCTTTGGTTGCTCGGCTCGACATGCTGCATTTCGTGTTGCAACGCGCTTCCCTTGATTGCTCGCGCGTAGCCGTGCCGTCTTAAATATCCTTGCCGCATGCAGAATGGAGAGCCAGCGCGCAAATGGCTGGCAAGATGCGGATATATTTCATTATAATCCCCGATTGAACCAAGTGCAGGCTCTACACCGAAGAGTTTCGCGAACGGTTAGCGCGAGGTAGAGAAATTTAACGATCATTGCGGGTGTCGAGAGAATGGAACAGATTCTGACGATGGCGCTGATGTTGCTGGGCGCGCACTGGGTGTGTGATTATCCGCTACAGGGTGATTTCCTCGCCAAGGCAAAGCAGAATGGACCGCTGCGGATCTATCATCTCTTGGCCCACGCCGGCATCCATGGCGCCGCCGTCGCGTTGGTGACGGGAAATGTGTGGTTGGGCCTGGCAGAATGGTTGGCCCATGCGGTCATCGACGAGCTGAAGGTGAGGGGGAAAACGACGTTCGCTCAAGATCAGGTGCTGCACATTATTTGCAAAGCTATCTGGCTGCTGATTACCGTTGGAAAGCTCTGATCCAACAGGGAGGAAGCCATCCAATTTCTCGCCGAGCGGCGTTGGATTGCCTACGGTCTGAATAGAATTCTGTCGTTCAGACGGGAGACTAGGATCCCATTCACGCTCACGATGACTTCCGCTTGTACAGCGTTGTCATTCGGCGACAGTATCTTTCGGGTTTGGCCGCCAAATCGGCGCCAGCTTCATGCGATTGTAACGCCGCTGCCCTTTGCAATGGTCAGGATGATCACTAACTTACGATTCTCGTCATCGCCGCACGTGGGAAAATATGACCGTTAAGCCCAAGAAGCCCAAACTCGAACATTCCGAGCTCTCCGGTGAATTTACGGAAGATGATGTGACTGTGCTCGTCGATATCTTCCGTCCCGCGGGCACGCAGGGAGATTGGCGGATGGAAGTCATCACGCCGGAGGAAGATCTCATCGAATGGGAAGAACCGTTCGCGACGGACCGCGAAGCCTTCGATGAGTTCCTGGCGACGATCGCGCGCGATGGGATCAGAACATTCTTTGATGATTCGGATCCGGTAATTCACTAAGCCACGCCGACCCGCTTGCTATGGTTATGAAATGCATTGGCGGCGGCGGGCGCGTACCTGACCTATTGGATTCTCAACCAAATTTCGGCTGGGAATCCGTCGGATACGGGCGCATTTACAACGTCTAAAATAGGCATAGACTCTCCCCATCAACGGCGGGCGAGGGCACGTCTATGCGCAGGACATTCAGGCATATTGTCTTGGGATTGTCGCTTGTGGTGATTGCGACCACGCCAGCTTTGGCCGGGCAGGATTGCTACTGCAAAAACACGGACGGAAAGCTGCATGCGGTCGGCGACGTCGCCTGCATGACCGTGGACGGTAAAAGCTATCTCGCGCAGTGCGAGATGAACCTCAACGTCACCTCCTGGTCGAAGCTACAGGATGGATGCCCGGTCACAGAGCGATCTCCGTGGCAGCAATCCGCTTGGCATCCGCAGCCTATTGCAGTTCGCTAGGCGCTAGTGACAGCGGTATGCGCGCTCTGAAATGGCGCTCATACCCGAGCGGGTCATGAGTTCATAGAGTATGCGCCGGCCGAAGGGATTGTGCAGGCGGACGGCATCGGACCCCAGAAAATGCGTTTCCGCCAGCTCGAAGGCTCTGAGATGCGGCGCTCGCAGGATAGCCGCACGGTAGAAATCGTGGAACTCGCGCCGGCAGACATAGGTTTTGTATTTCGTCATGCAGAAGGCCGAGAAGGCCTCGTCGTTGTTGCGCAGGAAATCCGCGACGCCGACGGTGACTTCCGGCCAAGCGGGATTGAAAGTATCGTCGAAGACGATGACGCCATGGTCGGCGATCGTCTCCTTTGCCAGGCGGCTGTCGGCCTCCAGATTCGACAATGTATGTCCGCCATCGACGCTGAAGAAGCGCACCTTGCCGACCTTGCTCGATATGTCTTGCGGCGATAGCTCCGAACTATCGCCGACGACCAGCAAATCCTCGTCGACAGGCAATCCGAGCCGATGGCCATTCTCGAGAAATGCTCGGTATTGCTCGGAAACGCCATTCGACATCTCCCCGATGTCGAAGAGATCGATGCCAAGCACCCGATCTTCCGGCGATGTGATCTTTTTCAGGAGAAAATAAGAACGGCCGAAATAGACGCCGATTTCGGCAATTCCGCCGCCCAATCCATGTGCTCTTTGGCGTTCCAAAATGGAGAGATAAACAAGGGCGTCCGGTGGGTCAATATATCCTTCTACACTTCGCAATTCGTGGAAGATGAATTTGCGGATATTCGATAAAATCATGCGCCCTGGACCTGTTTTTCCAATATGTGACAATAATTGGCCGGGTTCGGACCGGCTCAAGCTAACATAGTCACATTTCTCGGACGTCAGCCCACKAGCGGGATATCGGGGTTCTTGGCTGCCTTACTTGCGGATCAGCACCATCGGTTCTCCCTCTTCTTCCTCGGATTTCTGAAAGCCGCCATCGGGCCGCATGTCGAAGGAGAGCGAAGAGCCGTCAATGCCCATCATCACCAGGCCAAAACCCTCCATGACCCAGAGGGAAAGCTTGAGATCGCGAACGTCGGCAGGGCAGTCACCGCCCGATGACATTTTTGGCGTCCCGTCCGCGTCGGTATCGCTGGACAGCGTGATGTTGCAGATGAGTTTGCCGTCGGGTTGCTGGATCTGCCAGGTGCCTGCTAGAGTCGCGACGGTTGGGACATGGTCGACGTCCCCTAGCGCCGGCAGCAGCCAGGTCGGGTCTCCGTCTTCGCTCTCCCAGGGCGAACCCTCTTCTTCCTGGAAGCGAGCCACCACCTTCTGCGTCGCATCGAAAAGCGTGAGCGTGCCGTCATCGCTGAAATTCCAGGCGGCCGCCTTGGCGTAGGTGGGCAGGGCTGTTGCGCAGGCATCCGCGCCGCTGATGGCGTAGCCGCCGGTCGCCGGGGTGGTTTCGAAGGTGAGGCGGCAGCCCTTGGCGCCGCTTTCGGGCGCCAGCAGCCATGGGCCAGCTTGGGACTTGATAAGTTCGTCGTCGGCGGCAGCAGCCGGTTGCCCGACGGCGAGCATGAAGGCGGCAGAAGCCGCCGCGAGACAAAAACTGCGGATCAAGACAAATTCCCCCAAATCTGCTGCGGCAACCCCAGTGCCGCTAGATTTTCAGATAGGACCGCGCTGCGTAGAGGGCGATCGCGGCCGCGTTCGAGACGTTGAGTGATTTGATCGCGCCCGGCATGTCGAGGCGCGCCAGCGCGTTTACCGTTTCCCGCGTCTTCTGGCGCAGGCCCTTGCCCTCGGAGCCGAGGACCAAGGCAACTTTCTCACCTGAAAACGTGCCTTCGAGCGGCGCCGGTCCTTCCGAATCAAGTCCGATGGTGACGAAGCCGAGGCGGTGCAGCTCGCCGAGCGCGTCGGCAAGATTGGTGATCTGTATGTAAGGGATAAGCTCAAGCGCGCCGGAGGCGGATTTCGCCATCACGCCCGATTCGGTCGGGCTATGGCGCTGTGTCGTGATAACGGCGCCCGCGTCGAAGGCGACGGCCGAGCGCATGATCGCGCCGACATTATGCGGATCGGTCACCTGATCGAGAACCAGCAGCAGCGGGCTGTCCTTCAGCGCCTCCAGTCGGCGCACGGGCAGGGGACGCGTCTCCAGCATCACACCCTGGTGGATTGCTTCGGGACCAAGCACCTTGTCGATATCCTGCGGCGAGACGATTTCGACGGGAATGCCGAGTTCGTCGGCAGGTCCGATTTCCAGCCGCACCAGCGCATTCTGCGTCGTCGACAGCTTGATATTCTTGCGTTCGGGATTGGCAAGGGCCGCGCGGACCGTATGCAGACCGTAGAGATAGACCTGGTCGGGAGCCAACGCCGGCGGCTTCCAATCGTCGGCGCCCGCCCGCTTGCGCTTCTGTGGCGTCGGCGTCGGGATTTCGCCGCGCTCGCGTTTGGCGTCGCGATGCGCGCGCCGCAGGGTTGCGTAGTGCGTGTCCTTGGCCGACTTGTCGCCGGCGGTGTTCTCAGGGCCGGAACGGCCGGATGTTTTGTCTTTGCTCATGCGGCTTTATAGCGGGAGCGCCCTTGAGCGCATAGTCCTCTTTCGTCTGTGGGCTTTTGCAGCAAGTTGAAATTTTTTCGTCATTTTTGCCCGAACCTCATGTTGACAGACGGAAACGGTCCGGTCATATACGCGGCGCAGATCGCGGCGGCGACGTCCGGTCTAGCAAGCTTGGTCGCAAGATCCAGTCGGAAAACTGGAGGGATGCCCGAGTGGTTAAAGGGGACGGACTGTAAATCCGTTGGCTCAGCCTACGTTGGTTCAAATCCAACTCCCTCCACCATTCCGCGCAGGATCTTGGCCACCCGCGGGTATAGCTCAATGGTAGAGCAGCAGCCTTCCAAGCTGAATACGCGGGTTCGATTCCCGCTACCCGCTCCAAGATTTCCAATTGCTGAATCACTGCCGCATAGATCTATTGCCGGACATTCTGCAATGGCCGACCTCCCTGATTGACTGCTGCATATCGTTCGGAAAGAAGTCTCCTTCCGAAAGCCTATCCCTTGAAGCCTTTTCTTGATCGGGGAGGGCGTTTTTGTTGTTTCGCGATCCACAGGCGCGTTCAATTCCGCGGAGAAGCGTGGGACACCTGGAACTATTTCCTCAGCGACCCTATCTAAGCATCTGAACCGGCAAATGCTTTTGCGTCTTTCCGGATCGGCCGGCGAAACCTTCGCGGCGAATCAATGTCGACGGCGCGCATTGTCCGCCATCGGCTACACTTCGCCAAGAATAGGGCCTGCAATTAAGTCTTGCGCAAACGCGATGAAAGCCTTAAACGGCGGCACTAAACCGGTTCGCCGGGGTCACCCATTTACGTTCACAGGAAGCATTCAAATGGCAAAGAGTAAGTTTGAGCGCAATAAGCCGCACGTTAACATCGGCACGATCGGCCACGTTGACCACGGCAAGACGTCTCTGACGGCAGCGATCACGAAGTTCTTCGGTGAGTTCAAGGCGTATGACCAGATCGACGCGGCACCGGAAGAAAAGGCACGCGGCATCACGATTTCGACGGCGCACGTTGAATATGAGACGCCTGCTCGTCACTACGCGCACGTCGACTGCCCCGGCCACGCTG